>NZ_JALAAI010000041.1:0-28559 GCF_052785085.1 Candidatus Electrothrix sp. | reverse complement strand
AGGCTGAATTCCGCCTGGAAAGTGTTCGACATCAAGCTGCAGTAACACTGACAAACGAAAAAAAATGCTTATTGGGCATCTCGGACAACTGAAATTGCTCTATGCTGGGGTACTTTTCAACACCCTTATCATCTTTGTACGAATGGCAATACTACCTTTCCCGTTCAGATTTGGCAACCGATCCGATACAATCCAGCAAAATATCAACTCAGAGGTCGTGTTATGGTATTACCATAAATCAGCTGCAACGAGCATTATCTTCTATTTTTATTGATGAGTATCCAAGGATATTGACCATGAACTGTACTGATCCGGTAACAAATTTTTACCTGACCCAACTTCCAAAAGCGAAACTGCATAATAAGGCCTTGACCGCAGACTGCCCTTTTTGCGCTCAATCAGGCAAGGCTGTAAACAGCAAGAGAAAAAGCGGGGAAAAGGCACTGGTGGTTTTTCTGAATCCAGAGAGCTATTTTCATGGCTACTATCGCTGCCTCAACCGTTGCTCACCAGGTGGCTTTCCGCTCCATTTTGCTCGTCAGGCCCATCTCGACCTGAGCCTGGTGCCTGGGTTTGATCCGGATCGGGACTATGCTGCCAGCCAGATCAATTACCCGGTCAAGAATATCAATCATGAAGTGCGCGACTTTATGGACCGGATGACCGATGATCTGATACAACGTTTTGCCCAGTCCGGGGTATCCCAGGCAGTTCTGCGGGAAATGAAGATCGGCTATAACGGACGTTATTTGGTCTATCCCTACATCCAGGAAGACGGCAATTGCTACGCAGCCCGCTGCGTCCATCCCGACAAACCGGAAGATAGCTTCTGGCACGGCAATGAGGAGTTTGCCCGGCCCGGATTGCGGATCTTCAACATGGAGGATATTCAACGTTGCGAGAATGGTAGTCTGGTAATTATTGAAGGGGAAAATAATTTGCTTGCTGTTCGCCAGATGGGCCTGCCCGGTATCGCCCTGCCCGACATCGGTGAATTCGGTCACTTAGAGACAGAGCAACTGGCCTGGCTCAACACGATTTTTCTCTGCGTCAATCACAGCCCGGAATCGATTGCCGCAGCCCGCGAGCTTGCCACCCGAATAGGCTTTAAGATCAGAATGATCCGTTGGCCTGATACTGCTCCGAGAAATTTCAATCTGGTTCAACTGGTCCAGGAAAAAAGCAAAGGATTTCAACAGGAATTCTTTAAGCTGATCCAGGAGGCAAAGGCCTTTTCTCCGTTCAGCTCACCAGAACGGGAATTTCTTCACTTTGAGGAACAACTCGGTCTCCAGGGCGGAGAAAATTATCAAATGATGCTCTCCGGTTTCAACAGGATGGATAAGGCCCTGGGTGGTCTGCACGGGGTAAATATCATGGGCGGGCTGCCTAAGGCGGGAAAATCCTGTTTTTTTATCCAGGTGGCCACTGAAATGGCCCGGCGTAAGGTTCCGGTTATTTACTATGATTTTGAAAACGGACGCCAAAAAATCTATCAGCGCACCTTGTGCCGCTTAAGCAGGCTCAGTACAGACCAGATCCAGAGCAATAACCTCACAGAACAAGAGCAACAGCAGCTAAGCAAGGCCAAGGGTGAATTACAAAGGTTACTCCCTTGGTTCCGGGTGGTCACAGACCGTAAGCTGAACCCCAAATTAATGCGCAGTCATATTGATTTCTTTCGCCATGAAAGCAAATCCGAGTACATTATGGTGGTGATTGACAGTCTCCATAAACTGCCCTTTAAGGATTTTTCTGAACGAAGAACCGGGATTGATGCCTGGCTTCGCCACCTTGAAGCCCTGCGGGATGAGTTCAATGTTTCTTTTCTTGTCATCTCAGAGTTGACACGGGGCGATGATGGTCAGTATGATAAACAACCCCAGCTGGGTGCCTTTAAGGGGTCTGGTGATATTGAGTACTCGGCGGACAACGCTATGGTTCTGCTCCCGCAATGGGACCCTTTCAGCAATGCCCCGCCAGAGGAACGGGAGAATGCACTCTGGCTGGTGGCCAGCCGTGAACATACGCCAGGCATGATTGGTTCGTATCAGCTGGATTATCCTTTCTGGGGCTTCACGGAAAAATAATTGCGCAGCTCTTCTTTGGGTGGTACCTTAGCCGGATTCACTACTCCAGGCTTCCAGGCTCTCACTTAACCATTTTTTATACTTTTTTTATTATGGCTACTCCTGAACATACCCCGGAAATGAATTCTCTGGACAACATGACCGTTGCTCTGTATCGAACCGGTTTGACCATTGCAGCCGTAGCTGCCCTGATCTACAGCATTGAACGAATCATTGGTGTACAAATTTTAGGTGTTTTTTATTTGCCGGTCTTTGCCGCTGGCATTGCCCTGGCAAGTGCCAATGTCCATCTTTATGACCCAAAATTCCGATGGTTATTTCCTGTTGTCAGTTGGATTGGTTTCATCATCCTGGCCTTTGCCTATGTCCTGAAAGGAACGACGCCTGTTGCAACGACCCTGGCTGACCTCAGCTTAGGCTTTTTCTACGCTGGTGCAGGGATGTTTGCCCTGAAAGAGACTTTTTGTTTTCGAATTATCGGGCTTCCTCTTGTGCCCTTATTCCTCTGTGGTTCAGTTTTTGATCGTCTTCTGAGCACCACTTCTACTGCGGAACCTTACTTTCTCCTCCCGGCAGCTGGCCTTCTGACCTGGCTTTGTGTTGCCAAATGGCGCATGCCCCTGCACTTTGACATTGGTGACAAAAGCTTTTACAGTCTCTAAGGAATACCAGTACTGGTTCTGCCTATTCACAGTTGCCTTAAAACACTGGATACTCATTTTGCTTACACAGGTATCCTATCTGAATTTTTGATTCACTGCTCAATCGTAAATAATGCAGGTATAGCGTTCAAGGAGCTTTTCGGTTTCCGCATCCAGTTCTGACGCAACTTCATGGATTTGATATTCATGCTGACAGCTTTGGCATTTCAACCGGATTCGGCGGCATTGGCGGACCACTTTCAGCGTACCATTACATTTCTTGCATTGCATAACAATTCTCAATCGTTCAACTATTTAACCAACCAACTCTGTTCTGGTAAAGATGGATTGTAATGGATAACCAGACTGAGCAAGAACCTCAGCACCGCCTTCTTCCCGGTCAACCACTGTGACAACCAAACCGACTTTGAAGCCTTCATTTTCTACCCGCTCAATAACTTTCACCAAGGTTCCACTAGTGGTCACAACATCTTCGACAAGTGCAACATATCCTCCTGGTTCTAAGTTGCTCTTGCCCTCTATATAGTTGCCTGTGCCGTGGCCCTTTGCTTCTTTGCGAACAATAAAGGCAGGAATAGGGCTGCCTTCCAGATGACTGACAATGGAGACTGCGGTGACAAGAGGATCTGCGCCCAAGGTCATGCCGCCAACACTGCTGATCTTTTCTGGAGCATTTTTGATAAGCTCAAAGAGCAGACGTCCGCAGAGATAACCACCCTCAGCATCCAAAGTGGTTTGCTTACCATCAATGTAAAAATCAGAAGTTTTTCCAGAAGTCAGGGTAAAGGTTCCCTCACGGTATGATTTTTCAAGAAGTAATTCCTTGAGCCGCTTACGCTCATCTGCTGTATTCATGCTGAGTGTCCTTAAGGTTTTTTTTATATCAGTGTAGGGACAGCAAGGCCTGCGTGTCTGCCCTTTAATTTCTATAACGGCAAGGGCAAACACACAGGTTTGCTCCTGCGATTCCCGGTATAATGGTCATGGAAGTTACTGCCCAGCAAGACATCGAGCTGCTTCCTCTGCCACACTATGCAAAAAGGAGGGCAATCTGTCTTTGGCTTGGGAAAGAGGGATCCACTCCCTGCTTCTATCGGTCTCCCAGCTTTCTTTTTCAGCTGATACAGTGGCTAAAAAGAAGGTAAATTCATTTGATTCGTTTTCTGAAGCGTTGGGCACCAGTTTATCTCTAATCTCAACACAATAACCTGACTCTTCTTCGCACTCACGGGCTGCTGCGATTTCCGGAGTTTCTCCGGGATCAATCCCGCCCACAGGAAAGACCCACGACCCTTTGACCTTGCGGGCCGAGACAATAAGCACCAAAGGTTCTTGATCATTCTCTGTATATTTATAGGCAACAACACCTGCTTTTTTTCTTTTTTCAGGACTCATCATTACGATCACTTCTTGTTTTTGGAGGGTCATCTTTTACCAGCAGAGCAAGGATACTGCCTTTGTCAGGCCCTGTAAATATTTTCTCAACTATGAGATATTATTTTTCTGTATCCTTTACCACACGGATATGATATTCTTTTTTTATCATTACTTGTCACTGCCAGCCTTCTCAGGAATATTCCGAACAGAATTCCGAACAGAATTCCGAACAGAATTCCGAACAGAATTCCGAACAGAGGAACTATTTGAAGAGGAGCAGGCTTTTTTATTCATTATAATTTTGTTGGAGTCGTCATGTGTGGGATAGTCGGTTATACCGGAAATCGAAAAGTTATTCCGGTATTGCTGGAAGGGTTACGTCGCTTAGAGTACCGAGGTTATGATTCAGCCGGTATTGTGTATCAATATCAGGATGCCTTGGTTAAATTCCGGGCTGCTGGAAAGCTGGTCAATTTAGAGGAAACAGTTGATGAACATATTGGTGTGCAAGCCTATACAGGTCTGGGCCACACCCGATGGGCTACCCACGGGGCACCAACACAAGATAATGCCCACCCTCACTCTGATTGCACTGATGAATTGGTGGTTGTCCATAACGGAATTATTGAAAATTACGGTCAACTCAAGCAGGAGCTTCTTGCTGATGGGCACCGCTTTTCCTCTGACACTGACACCGAAGTCCTGGCCCACCTGATTGAAAAATATCTTGAAGATGATCTGGTACTTGCTGTACGCACAGCCTTATCCCGGGTTGATGGTTCCTATGCCCTTGGGGTGATGTGGCTCAAGGAGCCAGGAAGATTAGTTGCAGCCCGGAATCAGAGCCCCTTGGTCATGGGCGTGGATGCAGATGCCTGCTATCTGGCCTCTGACATCCCTGCCCTCTTACCCTATACCAAAGAGGTTATCTTTCTTGATGACAATGAGTTAGCTGTGCTTGAAAAAGGCTCCTACATCATCATGGGACTTCAGGACGGACAAGAGATCACTAAACAGGTCAAAACCATTGACTGGAATGCTGCAATGGCAGAAAAGGCTGGTTATAAGCATTTTATGCTCAAAGAGATCTATGAACAGCCCCAGGCCATCCTCAACACAGTGAGCGGAAGAATAATTCCAGATACCGGAAAGATTGATCTGCCAGAGATAGGGCTTTCTGATGAGGAACTCTGCAAGATTGAACGCATTGCCTTGGTGGCCTGCGGTACCTCCTGGCATGCAGCTCTGGTGACCAAATATTGGATTGAAAAATGGGCTGGCATCCCTGTGGATGTGGATATTGCCTCGGAATTTCGTTATCGTAAACTCCTGCTTAATGAGCGGGTGCTGACAGTGTCTATTTCGCAATCCGGTGAAACCGCAGATACCTTGGCGGGCATCCGACTGGCTGCCTCCTTGGGTTCCAAGGTCGTGACCATCTGCAATGTGGTCGGTTCCACCATGACCAGAGAAGCAGATGGCGTTATTTACACCCATGCAGGTCCTGAGATCGGAGTGGCCTCTACCAAGGCATTTACCAGTCAGCTCTCAGCACTTTTTCTGTTCACACTCTACCTCGGTCAGGTACGCAAAACCATTGATCAGGACAAGCTCAAGGAGCTGGGAACAGCCTTGATTGATATTGCCGCCGTGATTGACATAACCCTGCCTGTTATGCAGGAGCAGATTCGCAAGATGATTGAAGGTTATTACGATGCAAAGGATTTTCTTTTTGTCGGGCGCGGATTAAACTTTCCCATTGCCCTGGAAGGTGCTTTAAAATTAAAAGAGATTTCCTATATCCACGCTGAAGGCTATGCTGCTGGTGAACTCAAACATGGCCCTATCGCCCTGATTGACAAGGATATGCCGGTGATGGCCCTGGTACCCCAGGATTCAGTGTATCAAAAAACCATTTCCAATATAGAGGAAATTCGGGCCCGCCAAGGGAGGCTGCTGTTGATAGGCACAGAGGGAGATCAGCATCTTACCGACTTGACCGATGATGTGCTCTATCTTCCCCAGGTACACGAGGAACTCAATCCCCTGCTCTACACAATTCCGGCCCAGCTCCTCTCCTATGAAATTGCTAATCGACGGGGTTGTGATGTTGATCAGCCCAGAAATCTGGCAAAGAGTGTGACTGTGGAGTAAACATAAATAAAGCCACTCTAAAAGGGTGGTTGTATACGTTGCAATAGACATGACAGGGATTGTTCAACAACAATCAAATTAAGGTAAGCTAAAGATGAGTAGCGATGAGCCTCGCCCGCAAAAAATCAGGGTTGGGCAACGGATAAAACTTGAGCAAAACCAATCCTGGAACAAGAGCTTTCATATTTTTGATGAAGAATCTGCCTTTGCCATTGAGATGGCCTTGGCAACAGGTCGTCCTCTCTTGGTGCGGGGTGAACCAGGCAGTGGTAAGAGCCAGCTAGCCCGTGCTGCTGCTCAGGAATTAGATCGTTATTTTATTGCTGAAAGCATCACTGCTTCCACAGAGGGAAAAGATCTTTTATGGAAATATGATCCAGTGGCTCGGCTCAGTGAAGCTCAGGCCCAGGCAGCGGGATCAGCACTCAGGCAACAGCGCAGAGGACTCCGTAGAGAAGGCCAGGAAACAGAGACGCTGGCAACCAACAACGCTCCTCAACATTCCACAGCCCTGCAAAAAAAAAAAATAGCCCGGCATAAAAAAAAGAAATCCAGTCGGCAAAAAAATAAAAGTATGTATCAGCTCGACAGAAGCGCAGTTCCCCAAACGCTTTATCGTATTGAGATTCCAGAGATACAACGTCAGGAATATGCCTTACGTCCGGGAAATTTTATCAGTCCTGGAGTACTCTGGTGGGTTTTTGACTGCGTATCTGCCTATAAGCAATACAAGAGATGTTGCTACCCTTTTTATAAACCAGGATTTCTCTATGAAGAAATTGATGAGCTGGAAACCGCAGAGCGTGGCTTTGTTCTCCTGATTGACGAAATTGATAAGGCAAGCCCTTGTCTGCCCAATACTCTTCTTGAAGTATTAGGCAACAACGGCTTTCATGTGCCTCTGCTTGATGAATCTGTTGGCATGGCTCCAGGCATTAATAAGCCCTTGGTCATTATTACAAGCAATGAGGAAGAGGAATTACCTCCTGCCTTTGTCCGGCGCTGCCTGGTTCTTAATCTCCATTTTGATGATAAAGAGTATCTTCGCACCTGGTGGCAACAGCAGCAGGAAGCAGCATCCCTGCCGTCCAGCGCAGAAGAGTTCTCCCAGGAAAAGGCACTTATTTTGTGGTTGATACAACGGGCAGAAATTCATTTTCAGGGTGTTTTTTCAGATAAGGTCAAGATAAAGGCAGCCCAGTTACTCATAAAAGATCGCCGGGCAGCACAGCGATTTGGCGGTGTACAACCAGGACAGGCTGAATTTCTGGATCTGCTCCGGGCCTTACAGGATATGCCCGTACCGAATTGTTCTGGTGAGGCTCTGGAACAATACCAGCTGGCCTTATTGAAAAAAATCAGTCGCTATGCACTGGTAAAATCCACTCCTGAATAACTTTCATCCCTTACCTTGGGGAAGAATAACATAGGATAGCACAACATAAGAGTTATTTAAGTTATTCCAACGAGTAAACCGGAAACATCTTCTGATTATTCCATGAAAAGGTTATGCACACAGGTAGGCAGGGCAGACATCCTCCGGCTCCTTGCTGTTTCAAGAACCGCTTCTGCTGACATTGCCGCAAAAAGAGCAGGTTATTTTGTTCAACTGGAAGATGATCCGGCAAAAGGAAAAAGAATTACCCGTTCCAGTATCAGGTCACATACACGCACCAAACAGGCACACATTGCGAGCCTGAAGCCCCTTACCCTTGCTACAGCACAAGACATCACGCGTACATTGCCACCTGAAGCCTTCTGGCATCTCGCAGCAAGAAAAACGCTGAAAAAGAATACCCATCGTTTAACGGTTCCACACGCCCCACAATCAAGAGAGGCTTTGCAGACCCCAAGAAGCATCTTGCCTGCTGTGTTGGACAAGGTTGCTCCCCTGACTGCTGAAGAACTTTTTGTACCAATATTTACCCCTTGCGTTCCTTGTACAAACAAACTGCTCCCGCCCTCCCCTCCTGTGGATCTTTCAGCGCAACACAGAAGTCAAAAAAAATCCAGAACACGTTCTTCTTCTGAGCAGAATTTAGAACATCTTGTTGCTTCCACTGCTGAACTGCTTGCTTTTCAACCTGAAAAAGGGAAGCACCACAGTGTGATAAGCAGAAAAAAACAACATGAAAAAAGACATCATCTTCGAATACGCCGCCTGCTTGGCCTCCTTTCTGTTGCAGCATATGCTGACGCCCAACTTCTCCAGGAAATTATCCGCCTGATCCCTTCTTCTGTTCCTGGCATCACCACAGAAGCAGCTCTCCGCGCTCATCCTGATACAGAACAGGATAGCAAGTTGCATCTTGCCCTGAATCCTGAAAAAAAAAACATATATTATCAAATCTTTGCTCAGGAAGAAGCAGGGCTTCAGGCAGAGATGTTGAGCTTGTTACGTCAACGCGATGCAAGGCATGCTCCACTTCTTTTTGCCCTGGAAGTACTCCCTGTTCTCCCTTTTATTCATTCAACGGTCATTAAACAACAAATCACAACCTGGCTGGAATCCTTTATCCTGCGCTTTACCCGAACCTGGTTTGAACAGCAGCAAGACAGCCAACTGAGTAACCAGGCAGAACATCTCCTTAATTTCATAGAAGTACTGCCTCAAGAGTGCAGGAAACAATTAACAGCACGTTCCTTTCTTTACGGCATTGTCCATCAAAAAGTGCTGCGATCAGGATCTCTTTTTTCTCCAGAGTATGATGCAGAAACGGTTATCCAAACAGTACGCAAAGCCATACCACCGGTCAGCTATCAGGTGCTCCAGCAGGGAGAAAAGCTCTTTCTGTACCCAAGCAAGGAAGTCGCAGTATCTCAATTAGCTGGAAGTCCTCTTCTTGAGTTTGAACTTTCTGTGGACTGCCTGTTACTCCATAAAATAGAAACTCAACAAGGAATAGCTACCTTGCCCGTTCAATCCGGGACACTGCTCCATGACTGTACCTGTCAGGATAAGGAATTTTATCTGCAAACCCCAACAGAACAGCTCATTTTCAGCACATGTTTTTGCCCTTCCTGGGCCCAATCCATGGGGCGCAATTCAAAGGGACTCTTTGTTGATACTTTTTGGCTTGGTAAAAGATACCGTTTAACCTGGCAAAACTGTACAGCTGAAGAGGACGGAACATGGGCTGGCAATGGTGAGCTGCAAGCCGATCAATACGGTCTTTTTATTGATCTGAAAATTAAAGAAAAGGTTACCCAGCGGTTCCGAAGAATTACCCCTGGCTGGTTTATGATGGGGTCTCCTGATGATGAAGCGGAACGGGAAAGCTGGGGCAAGGAAGCCTTACATGAGGTTATTTTGACCAAAGGCTTCTGGGTTGCTGACACAGCTGTGACCCAGGAATTATGGCAAGCCGTTGTTGGTAATAATCCCAGTTCCTTGAAAAGAGCTGCTTATCCGGTTGACCAAGTCAGCTATCAGGATGCTGTTTTGTTCCTTAAGCTGTTGAATAAACGTATCCCCGGACTCAAGGCCCGTTTATTAACCGAGGCTGAGTGGGAATACTGCTGCCGGGCAGGCACGGCCACTCCCTTCTCGTTTGGAAACCGCATTACTGCTGAACAGGTTAATTATAATGGGCAACATCCTTACGATACCGGGCGTACAGGGAAAAACAGGCAACAACCAGTTGCGGTTAAATCTCTGCCCTGCAATAATTGGGGATTATTTGAAATGCATGGTAATGTCTGGGAATGGTGTCAGGATTATTGGCAGGAAGATCTTTCCTCGGAAGAGCCACAGCTTGACCCGACAGGGCCGGAATATAGCGAATTTCGGGTGGTCCGGGGAGGTTCCTGGTTTTTGAGTGGTGGTGGAGTTCGTTCAGCTGTTCGGGGTAAGTTTGCGCCTCATTTCCGCAACCCTCATATTGGTTTCCGCATCGCTCTGACTCCTGATGAGGAACCGGATGGCGCGCCTTCAAGTCAGCCAACATGAGGCACCCCCTATGCAACTGAACAAGGCTCCAAAAAACAGGATGAGATCCCGGAACCATCTCTCGCCGCCTCAATTTCCCATGCCATGGGCTGTGGACTGGGGAGAGGACAGATACGGCCTGTGGATGAGCTTTTCCTTCAAACGCATTCGCCAGACTTTTCGATGGATCAGGCCGGGAACCTTTCTCATGGGGTCGGCCAAGGACGAACACGGAGAACGACCTTGGCTGGGCAAAGAAACGCAACATCAAGTATTTCTATCTCAGGGGTTCTGGCTGGCTGACACCCCAGTAACTCAGGCGATGTGGCATGCAGTCATGCAAACCTCTCCCGGTGGATTCAAAGGAGATCTGAACCCGGTCACCCGAATAAGCTGGCAGGATACGCAAACCTTTCTTGCTCGTCTGAACCGGCTCGTACCTGGATTTTCTGGTCGGCTTCCCACCGAGGCAGAGTGGGAATATGCCTGCCGGGCTGGTTCTACAACTCCTTTTTCGTTAGGAAGTAATATCTCGCCCAAACAGGTTAACTATGATGGAAGATATCCTTATCAACCTGAAAAAAACAAAAAAAATAAAGAGGTAGGAGTATATCGCAAACAGACTGTTACTGTGAAACAATTCCCATGTAATACCTGGGGATTATTTGAAATGCACGGTAATATCTGGGAATGGTGCCAGGATTATTGGCAGGATAATCTGGGAACTGAACCCTGTGTTGATCCCCAAGGCCCACTCCAGGCTCTGTACAGAAGCGTACGCGGTGGTTCATGGGCCAGTGATGCCTGTTTTGTACGCTCAGCTTGCCGTGACCGTTATCCACCGAACTATTGTTTTGGAAGCGTGGGTATGCGCCTGGCGATTAATCCGCTTTAATGCGTAACCGGATTATCAAGCAGCGTTATCGTAACAACCGTAATACGATATCTTATATTTACTCATATGCTGATCGTTTCTTCCGCAGGATGAACAACGAATATTCCTTGGAGCTTCCTGACTAATAAATTTTGTGCCGAGTAACCCCTGAAGGACAAGAGGTTTAGAATAGGCAGCATCAACCAGTAAGGAAAAAACAAAATCAAACATAGTGATTTTGTTTTGACATGAGCAGATGCATGCATCAGATTCAAAGAAATAGGCACTGGAAGTCAATGCGCCGGGACGAACATCAAGCAAACGCTCTATTGCTTCAATATCAGAAGCCTTTACTGGAGAAATTCCTGATTCCTGGCCATTATCGACAAAGCGTAATTCGCCAAAACCATCTTCAGTCATTGATTTGATCAAATAATAATAGCTCATAATAGGATCTTTTTTTTTGTCTGCTTTGTAATTTTCAGGGTACCAGCATCAGCACCCTTTGTCCTTTGCCTGTTGATCTTTGTAGATAAAATTAGCAAGGAATATGCCGAAAAACAAAATCATTAATCCTTTCTCATGGTATCAAATTGTTTTTCGGGAAAAAATTTGGCTTATTTCAACCGGACAAGTGTAATTCCCCTCTTATCTCCCTGAACATAACAGCTATTTTTTACATACCTTAATTCCGCTGGCGAGTAATTTTAACCCAATTCACCCTGAGAAATTCCAGAAGCAAAAAAAATCTTCTTCCCCTTATTTCCCCTTAATCAGTATGGATATTTTTTACCCACTTACTGTTAAAATAAGCGGATAATATACGCTGCAACAAATAATAAACACTCTTTTGCAGAAAATATGTTCCAAGAATGAAGCACGCAAGACACACAGGAAACTTATGTATATTAAGTATTTAAATAGCCACGCTACGCAGCATCCGTACTTCCTGAAAGGATATCATGATTGTATAAAAAATATACATCCGACAAACGAAAAAAATTGACAAACCAGCTGCAGAGGCATATCTTAAAAGTAGAACATATAAAGGCGTGCTTACTCAAGAGCAGGTGCCTTGCTTTCTGGTAGAAACCGGAAAGCGGATAAAGCCACAGCCGTCGTGAGGCGGTGTCGGAAAGCCACGGATCTCCAACAAGGAGACAGCCGGGCTACCTGCCTTTCTTTTCATATCAGGAGGAATATGTTATGCGTACCACAAAAGCAACCCCCCCCCTTAATTCAGCCGTTGTAACAGGACACATACCTGTTACTCATCCTTTTTCTTCTTCTGCACAGACTGCCCCTCTATTCGGGCAATGGTTGAGCAAAAAAATACTCACTGGTAACTCGTACCTTTCTGGCCAGCATTATTTACACCCGAAATTTCTTTAATTTTCATACGGTAACAACCGTGTTACAGATGTATTTCTGCAATCGCTTCACTCAAAAAGAAATATCAACCGGGAGCAGGTCATGAAAACCGAGAAAGTATATTCAATCAATTTTGATTTTCGCAACAAAGAGCAAAAAAGAATACTTGAGTACATGCAGCAAAGAGGGTACAAATTGCTGGGATTTAAAGGCGCTGAAAGCGACGGCCAGCTTGCCGGGATCCCTGTCTGGTTTGCTGTTCCGTATATCAGAATGACTGGTGAGGTAAAAAATGTTTATCAATCTTTGTATAAAGTCTATTATGTGGACTCCTCAACGCCATCAGATAAATCAATCAAGATGACGGCCCTGTCCGAGGTAGTGGAGCTTGGCTCCAAAGTTACCCTGCAAGAGGACGGAACCTTTTCCGTTGAACCAGGTGGCCCGGCAAATGCTATACTTTTTATGAATAACAGGGCTACTAACAGCGAAACGATTACAGCCGGACTTGCATCTCTTGTTAATGGTGAATATGCGCCTTTTTGTGCCTTTAAGGTTGCTCCACAGGCTCCTTTACGCATGAAACCCAATGATAAAGTCAGCTTATTTGCGCTTCCCACTGTGGCAAGGGCTGGTTCTATAACAGCCCAGGCTATTTCCGAAGGAGCTTTATTCAAGCTTGATGGTTCTCATAATCGTTTATGCCTGGAAATGAAGCAAGAGGGCCGGGGTTTTAGCCCGATCTGCTGGGATATGCCAATGACAGAGGTACAACCAGGAGAGCAGTTACCCGCATTGATGGATTGCTAGCATTAAATACGGCTTTCATATTTTATTGTCTCGCTCCAGAGGGGGCTGATAGGCATTTATCGGATTTTCCTTGGTAGAGGGAAATCCGATTTTTTGTATCTTCCCTCTTGCAAAAAAAGATCATTTCTTGTCATATAAGAGCATTAAAAAAGGTGTCCATCCCAAAATCATATTCTGCAAGACCTTAAAATAAATCGTATATCATGAAGGAAGTATACTGTATCATTATTACAAGCTACGCAGACGAGGAAAACGGCAAAAAAATCATCAATGCTCTTCTCACCGCACGACTGGCAGCCTGTATTCAAACCATGCCCATCCAGAGCTATTATCATTGGCAGGGAAAGGTAGCCCATGATGATGAACGGCTTCTTTTCATAAAAACAAAACCTTCTTTGTATGCCAAGGTAGAGGAGACCATCCTTGCTCATCATGCCTATGAGCTTCCTGAAATAGTTCAAGTACCAATTTCCACAGGACTTGATAGATACCTGCATTGGATTGACAAAGAGTGCTGTTAATTTAAAGAGATATCCTTTACATGTCCTTTTTGTTTGTTCTTTTCTCAGCCTGTTTTCTTGATCTGCTTTCTGGAGACCCACGCTGGCTTCCTCACCCGGTTCGAATTATCGGGCGGGTTGCCGAACTCACAGAATCCTTTACCAGAAAGCTCCCCTTTCATACAACAGTAAACGGCTGCTTTGCTGTAATTATTGTGGTATGCAGTACCGGTGGAACCTGCCTTGCTTTTTTTTCCTTGCTGGCGTATGCTCCTCAACCTCTTCTCACTATAGGAGCAGTTTTCGTCCTCTACACCACTATTGCAGGCCGTGATCTGATTGCCCATACCCGTGATGTTGCGCAGGCACTTTTTCTTGATTCCCAAAACCTCCAAGAGGCAAGAACACGGGTCGGGATGATTGTGGGAAGAGATACAAAACAGCTGGACACAGCAGGTATTGTGCGGGCCTGCATAGAAAGCGTTGCAGAAAACATGTCAGACGGGATTATCGCCCCTCTGTTTTGGTCAATCATTGCTGCCAGTCTCAGCTGGTTCTTTCACGGAAACCCAATAACCTGGGGAGCAACAGCAGCCATGCTGTACAAGGCCGTCAATACAATGGACTCCATGTTTGGGTATAAAAATGAACGCTACCTGCATTTTGGTGCCTGTGCAGCCCGGCTTGATGATCTGGTCAATTTTTTTCCTGCCCGTATTTCAGGCTTTTTCCTCATTTTTGCTGCTCTGCTTTGCCGCCATGATACAAAGAACAGCTTTCATATTCTTACAAGAGATCGGCAGCAACACAACAGTCCAAATGCAGGTTGGCCTGAAGCTGCGATGGCTGGTGCATTGAGGATTCAGCTCGGTGGCACGTCATCATACTTTGGCAAACAATCTGAAAAACCAACCCTTGGCGATCCTCACACACCTCCGACAACACAGCATATTGCTCAAGCCAATACACTGGTTATAATTGCATCCCTGCTCTGTCTCCTCTCTTTAAGCACCATATACACTCTTTCTGCCCTGTTCTTTTTTTCGTAATGTATTACAAATTATTACCACCCCCGCCCCTGAAGCCTTCTCATAAACTCAATGAATTTCCAGGCATCTCCTTGTAATGAAAATCATTTTCTGTTATAATTGTTATGCTTATTTACCTTTAACAATCAAAAGGTTAGATTTAAGTATTATTATTCACGATCACTATCGTAACCATTAAGGAATCCCGTCAGCACGGGTTGAGCAACGACATGACAATATTATGGAGGATCGTATGTATTTACATATTATCATTCTAACTGCTGTTTTTTTTCAGTTCTGCATATTGCCTTTTTCAGCCAATGATGTTTTTGCTGAAAACACTACTAACAGGATAACAAGTGATAAATTTTGCAACATACCTTTACCTGATCCTGAGAAACTCTCCAAAGAAGAAAAAGAGTGGTTTACAACCTTTCAGGAAGGCACCTTTTATGTTCAGGGCTGGAAAGAAATTAGTGCGGAAATTCTTGACAAAGTTAAACAGGAAAACGAAAAAGAAGTGTTACGCCGTTCTCTGAACCTCCTTGGGATACGAATAGGCTGCGAATGGAGTAAGAGGAATGATATCAGAAAAATTGACACTGACATGTTGGAACAATGGGGTGCAGAATTGCAAAAAATAGCAGAGGAAAAGCCAGACAAGCTGCCTGTCCTGATAGCTGACATCCAAGACAAAGTGGTTGAACTGGTGGACTAACCCTCTTGCTCCAGGGGATCCGTTTTGTCGGAATCGCTACTGGGGAACTTCATTGGCGGGATAGATAAACCACGTAGCTGTCATGTACTGTTGAACATAAAAAATTCCTTGTAAGGATGGTAAGAAATATGGCAGAAATTATTATTGATACCTATCAGTGTAGCGGCTGTGAAACCTGCGTGGAAATGTGCCCGGATATCTTTCGCATTGACGAGGCCACTGAAAAAGCGGCCTTGGTGACCACAGCTCTGGAAATCACTGATGCTGTTTATCAGGCTGCTGCTTTTTGCCCGGAAAAATGTATAGAAATTCTGGAGTGACTCTTAAGCAATAGAAAATATCTGATACCTCAAGCAGGTTTACTGTATTTTCTCTGAAAACCACTCCCTTTGGGAGTGGTTTTTTTAACAAAATAACTCCTCATAACTCCTCTTCTGGGGGAGATAACAAAACATGAATTCATTAATATCTTTTATCCTTGTCCTTGGCGTATTGATCTTTGTTCATGAGCTTGGACATTTTCTTTTTGCTAAACTCTTTGGAGTCCGGGTTTTGACCTTTTCCCTTGGCTTTGGCAATAAACTGATCAGCAAGAAACATGGTGATACCGAATACTGTATTTCCGCCTTTCCGTTAGGTGGCTATGTCAAGATGTTTGGTGAGCAGCCGGATGAAGAGATTGCTGAACAAGATCAGGCTGTTTCTTTTACCCATAAAACAGTATGGCAACGTTTTGGCATTGTCTTTGCTGGCCCGCTGTTTAATCTCATTTTTGCTGTTTTTGTTTTCTGGCTCATGTTTCATTTTGGAGGCTTACCTGATTATGTGGAATCAGGCCTTATCGGGAAAGTTGCCCCAGGCTCGGTTGCTGAAAAAGCAGGGTTGCAGGACGGGGATCTGATTCTTTCCATTGACGAACAGGAAATCAGTACCTGGACCCAGATTTCCGATGCAGTCCGGGATTCAGGAGGCAAAGAGCTTCACATCGTGATTCAACGAGGTCAGAACACCCTGACTATTACAGCAACCCCGGCAATGGATACGGTAAAGAATCTCTTTGGCGAAGATGTTGGTGAACGCTACCTTTTGGGGATCAGCCGTTCAGATGAGCTGGTGTACAAAGACACTTCTGTGCTCGAAGCGATCAAATACGCTTTTCTTCAGACCTGGAACCTGATTGTCCTGACCCTGACAGGGATTGTTAAAATTTTCCAGCGGGTGGTTCCAGCCTCTGAACTGGGTGGACCGATTCGGATTGCGGAATTGGCTGGTCAACAATGGGAGGCTGGCCTGATGCAATTGCTCCATTTCACCGGGTTACTGTCTATCAATCTCGGCATCCTGAACCTCCTTCCTATTCCGGTGTTGGATGGTGGACATCTTGTCTTTCTCAGTATAGAGGCTGTTCGGGGGAAACCACTTGGTGAGCAGGCCATACTTTTTGCTCAAAAAATTGGCATTGCCCTGCTTGGCTCCTTAATGATTTTTGTATTTTATAATGATATTGCTCGCCTTGTTCGCCAGTGGCTGGCTGCATCCTGACATATACCCCTCAACTCGCCCCTCTCTGGGGTGGGTGAGACAATAGTGAAACAATATCACATAAAACTAGAGTCAACATCGTGCCTGACACCGCTCTTCTTCCGCTTATACTTTCCATTGAAACCGCCACCGGCTGCGGCAGTGTCGCCCTGACCAAGGGTGGCATACATAACGGCAAACTCATAGCCGAGGCCACGGCGCAACCGGAGATTACCCACTCCCGGCGTCTTCTCGGTTCCGTGGATTGGGTGATGCAGGCCGCAGGTCTGAGCTGGGAGGAACTGGATGGGGTCGCCATCAGCCTTGGCCCTGGCTCCTTTACCGGCCTGCGCATCGGTATGGCTGCGGCCAAGGGCATTGTTTATGCCAGCCAGACACTACTCATCGGGGTACAAACCTTAGATGCAATCGCTCTGGCCTGCCCGGTCGTTGATCGCCCGCTTTGGTGCCTGCTGGATGCCCGTAAACAGGAAGTCTATGCAGCTTGCTATCAAGCTGGCTCTTATGGCTTACCTGAGCAAGGCAGCCCGGTTGAGGCTATTCGCCCGGAAAAGCTTCTTGAAAAAATTACTGGCCCGGCACTGCTCGCTGGCCCAGGTCTGGTAGAGTATCACGAGCTTTTTGCTGCTCACAAAGACGTGCAACTTATCCCAGCAGCCCTGAGCAGCCCTAGTGCGGCCCGAGTTGGTTTCCTGGCTGCGGAACAGCTCCTGCTTGGCAAGACAACAGAGCCTGCAACCATTGCTCCTCTCTATGTCCGTGCCTCAGAGGCTGAGGTAAATCTGCAAAAAAAAGCGGTCTGAACCATACTTTTTCAGGAGGATTTATCATGGCACAACCCGCTGCAATCCAACCCTCAATATTCACCTATAAAGATTACCTAAGCTGGCCGGAAAATGAGCGATGGGAACTAATTGACGGGGTTCCCTGGAATATGTCTCCTGCTCCAGGCACCACGCATCAGCGCATGGTGCGGGAACTTGCTGTTGCCCTTCACGCTGCTTTAGCCGGGAGTCCCTGCGAACTTTTTCTTGCTCCCTTTGATGTCCGCCTGCCGGATGCAGATCATGCTGCCGATCATGTTGAAGATGAAGATATTTTTACTGTAGTTCAACCTGACCTGGCAATCATATGTGATACAAAAAAAATTGATAGCAAAGGCTGTCTTGGCCCGCCGGATGTGGTGATAGAGGTACTTTCCCCGTCTACCGCCTATCGGGATGAGACTGATAAGCTCCGTCTCTATGAAGCGCAGGGCGTTAAAGAATACTGGCTTGTCAATCCAGATGGTGGCTATATCATGGTGTATAGACTGAATGGCAAGGAGTACGGTAAACCGGAATACCTTCAGAAAAATGATACATTGATCAGCCAGGCAATTAACGGAATCACTCTTGATCTTGCTCCACTTTTTGCCTGTATTCAATTGTAGCCCCCATTGATTATGGTTTTGCAACCAAAAATGATACAACAACTCAAGGAAGACGGTGCAATATAAGGTCGCCCCATGATTCAGCGCAAACAGACGAAAAAAATATTTATCAGTAATACTCCGGTGGGCGGTGATTCCCCGATCACAGTCCAGTCCATGACCAACACCGACACCCGTGATGCGGAAGCCACCGTGTGTCAGATTAAGGGTCTGGAGGCCGCAGGCTGTGAGATCATCCGGGTGGCTGTGCCGGATATGGAAGCGGCTGAAGCGATCCGAACCATCCGGGAACAGATCACCATTCCCCTTATTGCGGACATCCATTTTGATGCCCGTTTAGCTGTGGCAGCTCTGGAGCACGGAGCCCAGGCCATCCGCATTAATCCCGGCAATCTCGGCGGGCCGGACAAGTTAGCGCGAGTGGTGGATGCAGCCAAACGGCATCAGGCACCTATCCGGGTGGGGGTGAATTCCGGGTCCATTGAAAAAGACCTGTTGGAAAAATACGGCTACCCGACCCCGGAAAACTGCCGATCTCTCATTGAAAGCGCATTGAACAACGTGGCTGCTATTGAGAAGCTGGGCTATGATGCGATCAAAATTTCTATCAAGTCTTCTGATACCCTGACCACGATTGCTGGTTATCGGGAACTCTCCCGGCGTACTGATTATCCCCTTCATGTAGGAGTCACTGAAGCAGGCGGTCTGATTCCCGGCACGGTGAAATCCAGCGTGGCCCTGGGGATTTTACTCTTTGAGGGCATTGGTGATACCTTTCGTATCTCCCTGACCCGTGATCCTATGGAAGAAGTTCGGGTGGGTTTTGAGCTGCTCCGCTCCCTGCGTATCCGGGAACGGGGGCCTGAGCTGATTTCCTGTCCTACTTGCGGGCGCACCCGGATTGATCTTTTTTCGCTGGCTGAAGAGGTAGAACGGGTGCTTCAGACTATGCAATCAAATTTAAAGGTTGCGGTTATGGGCTGCGTGGTCAATGGGCCGGGTGAGGCCAAGGAGGCTGATATTGGGATTGCTGGTGGGCATGGGACTGGGATTATCTTTAAAAAGGGTGAGGTCTTTAAAAAGCTGCCGGAAGAGGAGTTGTTGCCTGCGTTTTTGGAAGAGTTGCGACGGATGGATGCGGAAAGGGGAGCTGAGTCAACGAGTTGATACTCGGGGTGTTACCCCGAGCTATTTATATATTGCCCTTTCAGGGCATTGATCCCCGGTATTTATTTCACTCTGAGGATAACACAGTGTTTCACTGCGATATCATGTATCCGGTTAATCTTAGCCAGTGACATACAAAAAGCCCCAAGGGGGCTGTATTTAACCAGCTCAGGGTAACACCCTGAGTTATTTTCATATATAATGGAGGATTACAGCATGTCACCTTCAAGACTGCACTGCGCGGTAGTACGGAATCTGATTCTTATTTTTGACAACTACGGGTATGATACCTTTCCGGAATTAACCGTTTCAACAGGTGATACAACAGTTGATGTGGATTTAGCTGTTGACCGCAGTAAGTATCAATGCGATGCGGATGATATTTCGACAACGGTGGAGGTCATACCCGAGGTATGTATTGAAGTGCTGTCACCGAAACAGGCGATCAGTGACTTGATTGAAAAGGCGTATAAGCTCATTGAGAATGACGCGAAAAGTTATTGGCTGGTCAATCCTTTTCAGAATACGGTGACTGTATATTCTCAAAATGATGGGGAGGTTTCGCGAAAGGATTATACAGGAGACAATGAGATTCCTGATCCGTTCGGGGAAGGTAAGAATATTGTTTTGAATGATATTTTTAAATAACCATGAAAAAATTAATTACATCCAACACACTCATCATATTATTTTTTCTTGTTATGCTTCCTTCCTGCACCTACTATGCGGCTCTCGAAAGAGAGAACGAGAGGGAACTCAGAACCAGACAAGAACTTGAAGGACAAAGAATGTATGCGGAAGCTAACGGAATAGGTGCGGGGCTTGGTGTAGGAATTGGTGCAGTCGCATGTAAGGACGATAGAGCGGCCTGTGCCGCAGGCGGTGGAACTATAGGAGGTATTCTGGGATACTTTACAGGAGGATACCAAGTAAACGATATTGCTCGTACATATCGACCTATCACCCGTAGCTATTCATATAGTGCCCGTACATATTCACCTGCTACTCGTTCCTCTACTCCCGTCGTTCGTACATATTCACCTGCTACTCGTTCCTCTACTCCCGTCGTTCGTACATATTCACCTGCTACTCGTTCCTCTACACCAGTCGTTCGTACATATTCACCTGCTACTCGTTCCTCTACACCAGTCGTTCGTACATATTCACCTGCTACTCGTTCCTCTACACCAGTCGTTCGTACATATTCATCTGCTACTCGTTCCTCTACACCAGTCGTTCATACATATTCACCTGTTACTCGTTCCTCTACTCCCGTCGTTCGTACATACTCACCTCCTCATAATATTCCACAGTTCCCTTGGCCCCCACCACATCCTTCAGCCTACAGCCTAATCCCCTCGGTTCTTTTGCCAAACTTGAACAATCAAGAAAAATTAAGAGGCATAGCTAAAAAATTAGAAACAGCGTTTGATCAAGCAGGATATTCACAAAGAAAATATTATCAAGTTCCAGATGGATTCGCTCTGGTTTCCCAGTTAGAGCAGTTTAATCCTGACGGCTCTTCAAAAACACCTCCAGACCGCTGGGTAACTGATTATCTCCCCCCGAAAATCTTTTCTCTTTCCTCCTATATCAAGGCCCTCTTTACCGCCAACCCAGGCAGATACCGTATTATCGCCTTTATAGTAACTTCGCAGCCTTTCAAGGAAAGCAAGAAAACCGTAACCCGCGAAGAGGCTATGGCTTGGCTTGACGACGGCATGGTCATTTTGCCGGAAAGTATTGCCAAGCAACCGTATACCGACAAGCATTACTGCACAGCTTACATCTATGAATTTGAGCAAACAGGAAAGGAGAAAAAACCGCTTTTTAAACCCTTGAGCAATCTCACAGGAAAAGACCACATGATAAAATCCAAGCTCTGGGCATCACTGAAGCAATAACCATGCGTATACCTATCGCCAATACCAAGAAACAGCTCACTATTATCTGGTTCAGCGGATCAGGCTTCCTCTTTGCGCTACTTCTGCTACAAACAATCTTCGGCAAATACGGCACAGAGGCAAAAGATGCCTGGGGCTTGCTGCTGCCCACCTTCATGCCGACACTTTCTTTAATCATCGGCACTCTGGTTGTTGAGGCAAAAGCATCTGATAATTCCGAAGAAACAGTAACCGTTGATCGTTTTTTCTTTCAGCTGTCTCGCTTTCTCTCAGTCGCCTATCTCTCAACGGTCATCCTGACCATCCTTCTCAGCCCCTTTTCCAAACTCTCACTGCTGGAACTAATAAAGCTCTCCAACCTTTGGTTAGCTCCGTTTCAAGGACTGGTTACAGCTGCGCTTGGTGCTTTTTTCTTTTCAAAAAAATAACATGTTATGATAACCATCGGCATAGAACACCTCATCGCAAACCCTTCGGCCTCCTTTGCAGGCAAACGCCTTGCCTTGCTCTGCAACCAGGCATCCACAGACCGCCATTTCCGTCACAGCCGCGATTTGATCATGGCAACCTTTCCCGACCAGCTCACCTGCCTGTTTTCCCCGCAACACGGCTTTTTCAGTGAAAAACAGGACAATATGATCGAGTCAAATCATGCCACGGATGCGGTCAGCGGCCTGCCGCTCTTTTCCCTGTACGGCGAAACCCGGAAACCCTCTGCGGCTATGTTTGAGCATTTTGACATCCTGCTCATTGATCTTCAGGATGTAGGCACCCGTGTCTACACCTTTATCTGGACCGTGGTCTATTGCCTCCAACGGGCAGCAGAAACCGGAAAAAAGGTGGTCATTCTGGATCGGCCCAATCCTGTGGGTGGGCATATCATTGAAGGTAACCTGCTCAAGCCGGAATTTCGCTCCTTTGTTGGCCTCTACGAAATCCCCATGCGCCACGGCCTGACCATGGGTGAACTGGCACTGCTCTGTAACCGGGACATGGGTATTCATGCCGAACTTGAGGTCATCAGTATGCAGGGCTGGCAGCGCGAGATGTTTTTTGCCGACACCGGCTTTCCCTGGGTTTTCCCTTCACCCAATATGCCGACTCCGCTGACAGCCCTTGTCTATCCGGGCCAGGTCATCTGGGAAGGAACCAATATCTCCGAAGGCCGGGGAACCACGCTCCCTTTTGAACTGGTGGGTGCCCCGTTTATTGACCCGTTACAGGTACAGCAAGAACTCTCCAAGGCTGATCTGCCGGGCTGTGTGCTCAGGCCCCTTGTTTTTGAACCGACCTCGGGTAAATGGGCCGGACAGCCCTGTGCAGGCTTTCATCTTCATGTCACCAATGCTCATGTCTTTCGTTCCTATCGCCTGAGCCTGGCTCTTTATCAAGCTCTGTTCCGGCTTTATCCAGATGAATTCGCCTATAAACAACCGCCTTATGAGTATGAATACGATCTCCTGCCCATGGATCTGATTCTTGGTGATCAAAAATTGCGGCAGGCGTTGGAGGAGGGAGAAAATATAAGAGACCTGGAAAAGTCCTGGCAGGAAGACCTCAAAACCTTTGATGCCTTGCGCCAATCTGTTTTTCTTTACCCAAAGGGCTGAATGCGCTATGCTCAGGTCTGTGAATCTCTCATGAATTATTTAAAAAAACTTGATCGTTGGTACATATTGTAGGGGCAGACCTGCGTGTCTGCCCGTAACATCCCAGACGATCAGGGCGAACACAGGGATTCGCCCCTACAGCTTTCGGCATAACAGAAAATTACAAATAAAAATATATGAAAACAGCAACTCTTAATGAATTAGCCGCTCTTGTTCACGGAACAGTTATTGGCGATGATCAGATTCAGGTAACCACCCTGAACAGCCTCACCCTGGCGGAACCGGGGCAACTGACCTTTATCAACAGCGCAAAACTGGCTGATGAATTGGCAGCAAGCAAAGCCTCAGCCTGTATTGTTCCTGCTGATTTTACACAGGCCAATATTCCCTTGCTTCAGGTTGAGAATGTGGATCTGGCCTCGGCGCGAATCCATAATTATTTATTGGAGGAGCCATTTCAGGCAACAGGTATTCATGACCGGGCTGTTATCGGTGTTGATTGCTTCATCAGCGAGCAGGTTTCCATTGGTCCTTTGGTCAGTATTGGTGACCGGGTTCAGATCGGTGACCGGGTAAAGGTTGAACCCGGCGTCGTGATTGGCAACGATGTCCAGATCGGTGATGACTGTGTACTCCATGCCAACGCTGTTGTTGCTGAACGCTGTATTCTGGGTCAACGGGTTATCCTGCATCACGGAGCAATGATCGGCAGTGATGGCTTCGGCTTTGCAACTGACCCGCAAACAGGCACCCATGTCAGCAAACCCCAGGTCGGTACGGTGCGTCTGGATGATGATGTCCAGATCGGGGCCAACTCCTGCGTTGATCGGGCCGCCTTCGGCGTTACCCATATAAAAAGCGGGGTCCGCATTGATAATCAGGTCATGGTGGGGCATAATTGTGTTGTAGGCGAAAATTCCATCCTGGTCGGTCAGTCCGGTATGGCTGGCAGCTCTACTCTGGGCCGCAATGTTGTACTGGCAGCACGGGCTGCTGTGGGTGGGCATATCCACCTTGATGATGGAGTAATGGTGGCGGCCCTTGCCGGAGTGCATAATAATCAGAAAAAAGGGGCGGTCGTTGGTGGAGTACCTGCTATTGAGGTGAAAAAATGGGGTCGGGCGTCAGTGGCCTTTGCCCGTCTTCCGGATATGATTCGGGAAGTAAAGCGTCTTCGTAAGGAACTGGACTCCTTAGTTCATAAAATACGGCCCTCTAGTGATACAGCAGACGCAGGTAAGTAAGTATCATGGTTTTTGCAATCAGTGGATCAATGACCTGATAATGTTCCTGCCTTTGAGCCACTGATGCTTTCCCATTTCCGCAAAAAACGCACGCTCAACCCACTGGCTCTCATAGGCGGGCTTCTTACCCTCTTTTTCATTCTTGTTGTCCAATACGATCCCCCTCTTCTCCATGAACTCCGCCTTCAGTCCTTTGACTTCTTTCTCCGTTACAACCTCGCCCCGTTAGCAGAGTCCCGGATCATTATTGTTGATATTGACTCAGAAAGTCTTGAAAAAATAGGGCAATGGCCCTGGTCTCGCAAGCATATAGCCGAGTTGTTAAAAAAAATCACCGCAGCAGGCCCTGCTGTTGTTGGTTTTGATATGATCTTTGCCGAGCCGGATAACAGATCGCCCCATCGCCTCGGTACCTTGGAGGATATTGAGGATGCTCCGGCCATTGTCCAGGCATACCTGCAAAATCTGCCTGACTATGATCTTTCCTTTGCTCAAACCCTGGAACAGAGTCCTGTGCCGGTAGTATTGGGCTATGTTTTTACCAACACGATTTTTACCAATGCGACAAAAGACGACAAATCACAGACTGCAAAACAGGTGTCTAAAAAAGGGCATATACAGTTTTACGGTCAAGAGCCTTTACCGTTTCTCTTTTCCTTTAATGACGTAGACACAAACCTGGAACTGTTTGAGGCCACTGCTCAGGGCATAGGTTTTATAAATGTTATCCCGGACCAGGATTCAATTATTCGCAACTTGCCCTTAGTGGTGAATTATCAAGGTGAAATCTATCCCAGCTTAATATTAGCCATGTTGCAGGCTGCTGGTGATGAAGACAGCATCGTGTTGGAAACAGATCAGAACGGTGTACGAATCGTACAGACCGGGGCGCATCGGATGCCTACAAATATGCATGGAGAGCTGATTATTAATTTCAGCGGGCCAGCCCACACCCTGCCCTATGTCTCAGCCCATGATATTTTAGACGATCAATTTGATCCAGCCTTTTTCCGGGATGCCTATGTCCTGATCGGCACCTCTGCTCCAGGTCTTTTTGATCTGCGAGCCGTTCCCACAGACCGGGTTTTTCCTGGTGTTGAACTGCACGGCCATGCCCTGAACACCATTCTCAGTAAAAATTTTCTTCATCGCCCGGAATGGGCCAAGGGAGCTGAACTGCTCTATATCTGTTGCATAAGTCTGCTCCTAACCTTGGTGCTGGCACAGATAGAGCCTGATAAAGGGGCAATGCTCGTCCTGCTCCTTTCTCTTGGTATGGTTATGTTTTCATGGTGGTGTATGTCCCGGTATCAACTGTTGCTTGATATAATCTATCCCCTTGCTTCAACCTGGTTCTTGTTTACCGTACTGACCTTTTACAGTTTTATTGCCGGAGAACGAAAAATACGTCGATTGCGCTCCACCTTTTCCCATTACCTCTCGCCAGAGGTGGTCAAAGAGCTGCTCAAAAAACAGGACGATCTTGTCCTGGATGGAGAAGAACGGGAACTTACTATCCTATTTTCTGATATCCGTCAATTCACCTCCATGGCAGAAAAGATGCCACCAGACGATCTTTGCGCCTTTTTGAACGAGTATCTCACGCCCATGACAGAGGCAATCATGGAACGACGGGGCACTGTGGATAAGTTTATCGGTGATGCAATCATGGCCTTTTGGAATGCTCCCCTGAATACCCCAGATCATATCTCGCATTCCTGCGAATGTGCCCTGGCTATGCTCCAGGCACTGGAGAAGCTCAACACATCATGGAAGCAAAGAGGGTTGCCAGAGGTCAGAATAGGGATGGGAATCCATTGCGGGGTGGCGCGGGTTGGCAATATGGGGTCGCAACAGCGTTTCGATTACACAGTGATAGGTGATTCCGTTAACCTTGCTTCCCGACTGGAAGGGTTAACCAGAATCTATGATGTTGATATCCTGGTGAGTGATGCTGTCTATACATGTTTGCACAAGAGCCATTTTTTCTTCCGCCAGATTGATACAGTCCGGGTGTTGGGTAAACAATTTCCAGTGACAATATATCAGCTCATGGGATTACGCCAGGATCAGACAGCTGAATGCCTCCAGGAAGTAGAAACATTCGACAAGGCCCGATGTCTTTATAATGCTGGTGATTTTTTCCAGGCAACAAGGGCCTTTCAAGCCCTGAAAGAAAAATACCCCAGCGAACTTCTTTATGAACTCTACAATGAACGATGTCTCAGGATGGCAAGTGATCCTCCTGCGCAATGGGATGGCATTACCGATATACAAAAAAAATATGGTTAAGCTGTAACGGAGGGCAGATATGGCTTTATTGATTGCTGGCTGGATTCTCTGGTGTACCTTGCATAGCCTGCTTATTACTCGTACGATAAATAGATGGGTCAGGGAACAAGGCGGATTGATGCAAGGAGGGTATCGGTTTACCTACAGTCTCTTTTCGTTTCTCTCTCTGATTCCGCTACTCTGGTACCAGTACAGCCTGCCTCAGGAGGTCATTTTTACCTGGTCTGGCTGGTTGCGGATTCCTCAAGGTCTTCTTTTGCTCTATGCCGTGCTTATGTGCTATGCTGGCTATCGTGTCTACGATATGAAATATCTTGTTGGTATCCGACAATGGCAAAGCTATCAACACAACACAGAGTTTTCTTCCCTGCCTTTTCGCTGTGACGGTGCCTTGGCCTATGTCCGCCATCCCTGGTACAGCAGCGGATTCCCGATTCTCTGGGCCTTTGGCCCTATAACAGATGCTAATTTGCCTGTTCGGATTATTCTTACCCTGTACCTCATTATTGGTACTGTATTGGAGGAGCGCAAGCTTGTTCAGGAATTAGGGGAACCGTATGTACGTTATCAGCAGCAGGTGCCTATGCTGATTCCCTGGAAAGGGCGGGTGAGCTTTTGATTGCCAACCTGTGGATGCTGCGTTTATATGTTTGAATGCTTCCGACAAAGGTGTAAACAGAGGTTTTGGATGTACGAAATCTCGTTGTGAACGTCCATAATCTCTTGCGGGATGTCCGAATTGAGGTTTTGCATATACAAAATCTCATTGCGAACGTCCGTAAGCTCTTGCGGAATGTCCGAGTCAAGGTTTGGGATGTACAAAGTCTCGTTGTGAACATCCGCGACCTCGTTTGGGATGTCCAGAATCTCGTTCGGGACGTCCGATTTGTCGTTTTGTACGTCCGAAAGCTGGTTGCGGATATTGGGAGGCAGTTTGCGAGCCGGGCATACCTCTGTTAGTGCAGGCGGGAAGAACAGGTTCTTTTTATGGCGTTTCTTTTGCTGATACAGGATACTATAGCATCGAATGAGGAGCTATCGGGGGTCGAACCTGCAACCCACCCCTACAACCCGCATGGCTACGGGGTTTGAAAATGGGGTGTGATACCGAAAGGGCACTTTTTTTAGCGTTTTGAGAGGCCGTCAACCACACCACCTCCAAACAGTTTTTCACACATCCCCGCCTCCGGCATTCCTCTCTGTCTATTCTTCTTCTCTCGCAGAGGCCACTGTAACCCGCTCGCCGTCATACTCAACCATATCACCCACTCTGGTTTTTCTCCGCTTTCTTGTGTCCACCTCTCCGTTCACCCGGACCATGCCTTCACTGATCATATACTTGGCTTGTCCCCCACTGTCTGCCAGATTTGCCAGTTTGAGCAATTTGTACAGCTCAATATATTCATCCCGAATCGTCACCGTTACGTTTTCTGTTATGCCATCCATGTATAATTCCTTAGAGGTCATTTTTTCAATTCTTTAAGAACCACAAGGCCCAATTGCCTGAGCGTATAGGGCTTTTTAAAAAATATACCAGCCCCCAGTTCCTGTGCCTTTCGTACTTCCTCATCCGCAGCAAACCCACTGGAGATAATCGCCTTTTGTGCAGGATAGAGCTTTTTCACCTCTTCATAGGTATGACGACCGTTCATGCCTGGCATCAACATATCTAAAATCAACAAATCCACAGGCTGCTCCTGCAAGGTAACCGTTCACCCCCCTCATTCCTCACAAAAAAAGATTGGACAAAAAAAGAAGATCACGATAGTTTAAGGGTCACAACGTTTTTTACGAGATCTATCCACGTTCTGAGTTCGCATGCACCTATCCAGAGAAGAGTTGCGAAAAATAGATAA
>NZ_JALAAI010000040.1:0-28572 GCF_052785085.1 Candidatus Electrothrix sp. | reverse complement strand
TCCCTTGGTTACCAATGACAAATCGTTTTTTATTACATTAATACCAGAAAAATCTCAAATGTCCATTTTTTTCTGGTGTAAAATTAAAAGATTAACCAGCTAGCAGAAAAAGGCTGTCAGGGGCCTGTTTAATAAGCGATAATGGCAAGCCTGTTGCTTCCCGGATTTTGCGCTGGCCAAGACATACACTGGAGGAAAATTCTTTTTTCTTGAGTCCTGATTGTGACTTGTGTCTTTTTTCATTGATCTCTGATTGTGAATTGATGGGTATCGTTTTTGTGAAAGTGCGAATCAGGAGGGGAAAGATGGGTGATTCGCATTTCTGTTTGTCTTCATTAGCTTCATCCTTCCTTTGGGGAAAGCGAATCAAGAAGCGGTAAGTGTCTCAGGTAGCCCGCTTTGATGCATAAACTTTTCACTCTCTCCACTTGTCTTTCGGTCGCATCCTTTTGGTTACTATCCGTAGATGCCTCTTCCATAAGAACCCTTGCTCTTTCAACTTCTGCATCAATTCGGAAGAGGTGTCGTTCTCCAGCCGTCAGAGAAAGCTCTGAAAGGGCGTCGCTAGCCTTATTAAAATTATTCCCTATTTTGTAGTCACAAAGAATGATCCCAAGACGAGCTTTCATCACATGGTGTCCAGCGGAAATTCCCCTGAATTCTTTTTTTGCTTCTGTAAAGTATTTTCTTGCTTCTTCAAGACAGGTACGGGAAGGGCAGAAGGGCTGGCATGTGGATTCTGCTTTGGCAAGCTCAATATATCCTAGCAAAAGTTTTCCCAGCCATCTGTTTAAAATCCAGTTGGTTTTTTTTGCATTATGAATTAATTGAAAAGCTAACGCGAGGGCTTTTTCAATATTTTCTTTGTTTTGATCTATAAGCACTTTGCCAAATCGGTATTGATAAAGACAGTAAAGTTCTGCCCATAATCTTGGAGGAATGTCGTTATTACCTACAGAAATAGTCTCTTCTGGGGGGAATTTAATATTATCTTCATTGTCAACCCATTCGAGCTGCTCTATAGCCTGATCAGTATTTCCTCTGAGCCAGAGTATTTCTGCGAGTTCAACACGATGAATAAAACGTGCTTTCGGGTCCTCACTTTTGTCAGCCAAACGAACAGCAAGATCTGCATACATAAGAGCATCTGCAAGTGACGCCTGAACCATAGAATACTCAGCACGATTACCAGCTGCATAAGAACTTTCCCGAAAATTATTTTTCTCATCTTCTGATAGGTTATCATTCAGATTCCAGCCAGCTTTTTGCCATTTCAGAAAAGAGCCTCCAGAGGCTTGATGAGCCTCAGTCAACCTGCTGAGTGATCTTAGTCTAAAACCTGCCGCATTAAAAAGAGATGCAATATCTAATGAAGATAACACCTGACCTTTTTCTTTTGCCTGCTTAATGGAGGTCCAAGGCGACTCGAAAAAGTGGCTAAGAGTAGATAAGTCCTCTTCAAACTTGCCCAAAAAACGAGAGAATAGGTATTCCTTATGAACTGACATCCATTCCCAGTAAAGATGCCAAGCGTTACGTAATTCTTTCGCAAGGATAAAATGATAAACGGCTCGTTGCAGAAGCCCCATGTCGGCAAGAGCCTGTTTGCGATCCTGTTTGCGCCAGGTATCTTTTCGTCGCGCCCTTTCCTCCTTAGCATCGTCACTACCAATATCTGCAAAGCCATTTTGGGAAGCTGTTTCAGGATGCAAGTCTGTTAAAATAGATTCTTTCCAGGTCTCACTAAGTTTGCTGAGATAGAAATAAGCCACTTCATGGTGACACCTTGAAGCATCTTCCTCATCTTTATCGAAAATGTAATCACATAGCTTAGATCGTATTAAGGGGTGGCAGTCCCACAGGTTCGGAGCGTCTTCCGTTCCAGAGTCAGAAGGAACAGAACAACTATCATCTTCTATTTCTTTCTTTTTAGCGTCATAAAGTGTGAGAAAACCATCACCTGCTAAGTCTATCAGTGCGGATTCCAATTCTTTGGATTCACTTGATCCTAGAGAGCAACCTCGTAAATTGTCAAGGTAGGTGGCGGCATGTTCAATTTCTTCGAAACTTGCTTCTCGATCAAAAACGCCTACTGCAAGCAACGCTTTGAGTCTGTGCGGGTAGTTGTCTCTGAATGTTTCAATATGAGGAAGAAGCAGGTTGTTTACTCTATTAATTGTATTAGCAAACTCAGTGTCATCAGCTGTTTCGGTTGATCTATGCCGCTTGGGATCAAAATTTTGCGTAACATAGCCCCATCCATAATCGGTATTTGCAATAAGTTGCCCGGCCAATTTAAGTGAAAGAGCGTGGCCTCGTAAGTTGCGTGCGGTCTTTTCAAGATTTTTTCGCAAATCATGATCATTCGCTGGGATTTTATCTTTATGATTTTCCAGTAATGCATCGCGAATAGTTTCGGCTTTTTTTCCTTGTAGCTCAATTTTATCTTCACTTGAGGCTTCGGCTAAAATACGTGTGGCACCTGGTTTGCGCTTGACATAATAATAGAGGACTTTTGCTGCCTCACTTATTTTTTTGTTATAATTCTTCTTTTTGGGAATATTCGTTTTTTCGAATCCAAGCGGTTTGATTCTCTCAGTAAGGATACGCTCTCCAAATTCGGGCGAAATCCCTTCTCCATGTTCGGATGAAGCAAGGGCCATCTCCACTCGTGTTGTAACAACGAGAATACATTGACTGGATTCCGCTTCTACAAAACATTTGAGAAAAGTCCTGAGAAACGCATCCCGAACAATCCACTTGGTTTCTCCGTCGTCAGTCTCACTTAACCGTAGTGCTGCTTCCAGACCATCAAGAATGAGGAGTGTGAGGTCTTTTCGATTTATTAGTATGTCGGCCAGTATATCTGCTTTGTATTCTGAAGGTTCCTTAATAGTTTCATTAAGCTTTCCTCGTGCCTTCTCATCACCAATAAACCACTTGTTGACTGCGTCTTTCCAAATTGGCTCTTCTACGGCAGCTGCTCCTGAGCCTTTTAATGCATTTTTCCCTGTTCCTTGCGAGTAAAGAGAATAACCCAACACAGATTTATGCTTAAATAATTTTAAGTAATTCTCTGATAAAGGTATATGGGGTGTTGGAGACGACAAAGCCATTCGTCTTGAGTGGATCCATCGAGCAACTAATTTCGTTTTTCCTGTTCCTCCCTGAGCAACAAGCTGGATGATTCTGGTGTTATTTTCAATAGCGTTTTTTACGCTTGTGTCCAGGTAGGATAAATAATTTTTGCGTCCCACAAAATCCATGGCTCCCATAATACTTAAGCATGGTGGCAGGCATGGGTCATTGAGCTTAATAGTCGTGACTTTGGAGGGTTTCTTTTTGTCATTAGAGAGGCTTGCAAGACAAGCGGAAAAATTAGTAAGTAATTCTTCTCTATCACAACACGTAGGATGAATATCACCAGCATGATAAAGACGTTTTAAATGTCTCTTACATTGTGATGACCCATTATCTTTTTCTCGCCTTAGGTCAAAACAAAATAATTCAGCTCCGAAGTGAAGAGCTATGTAAGCTTCCCATTCGGTGTATGTTATCTCATCCCAAAAGTCCTCTGACTTTCTAAGCTGATGGCATATTTCCGACTGTCCTTTGTCGAGCCAGTCCCCGGCTCCTCTTCGAAATTCCTCTATTTTATTTTTCCCTACCCCAGTACCGGGATTATCGCCTATGAGATGAATGACAAACTCAGCTTCTTTGATGATATTTTGGAGTTTTTCAAGGGTATAGCTTTGAATGACAAGATTTTCCTGAGCAGTAATTTTATATTCTCTTCTCTTGTCATTGTAGTGATTAGAAATTACTTCACTTTCTTTTTTAAATTCTTCAGAGCAACGTGATAAAAAAATTTCTGTTATTGCCATCGTGATACCCTTTTTATTGTTTTTAACAGAGATTATATAAATGAAACAGACGGGATTGTCCGCAACCACCACAAGATTAACTGCCGGGTACTTTCTATACGTTGCCCATGAAATCCTCCTATTGAGGCACTCTTTTCCAAACCTCACGAGGAATACCATCCGGTGGAGTACGCCGGAATATCTCTTTAAAATCATGCCCCTTGTGAAAATCCACAGACCGCTGATTATACGGCTCAGTTACAATCACCGTGAACAAAGGACAGTCAGCGGTTTGCTGAAAAAGATGCTGATAAAGATGCGTCGCCAACCCTTTCCCCATCAAGAAAGGCTGAATGCATATCTGCTTTATTAACACGAACGGCTCAGGATGTTTGGACTTAATAAGCTGGTTCATCCATTCATCCTCAGCAATCAGATCGCTGGAATAGGCATATAAAAAACCGCAGAGAGTATCACCTTCATACAATACATAGAAATGATCGGCCTTTTCGATATAAGATAAGTATTCTTCTTGTGTAAATTCTGAGACCAGGAATCCAAGTTGCTCAGACTGTTCAGACGGCATTCGTTGAAGACTCAAAGAGCGAGAAAGGTTGAAGATATCCGTGAGATGTTCAGCTGTTGCCTGCTCAATAGTTACGTTCTCTAAATTTAACTGCATAGTTTGGTTTGTTGGGGTAGATCGTTTGTTGTCTCCGCGAAAAGATTCTTCAGGAGAGGAGGGTGTGCGTAGTTTACTTATGCAAGTTAACGAACCATGATCAAAGGAAAAAGTAAACAGGAAAATGCGGTGCTTTATGGGATCGGGATGAAAAAGACTGAATATACGAAGAAACAGAAAAACAGAGCCTAAGCACTGGAGAAAAGGTATCCATGCCCCAACAGGGCAATATTTATATTAGCCCAGTAACACCTTGGGTGCTTCGGATTGAAGATACTTTTCTTTTTTCCTATAATGGATTAAAAAAGATAGCAGGTTGCATGCTGGATTGCAACGTAAGGAACCACTCTCTCAGGAGGATAACTTTCTGGGGCGAAAAAGAAATAAGAGCAAAGAGGAAAATACGATGAATATTGCACAAAAATTCTGTTCCGCGCTTGCGGTAATAGCCCTGAGCACAGGTACATTCTTTATCACCCATGCCCAGGCCGCAGACCCGGTAAAAATAGGCGTGGCCGGTGCCCACAGCGGTGATCTGGCCTCCTATGGTCTGCCCACAGCCCGGGCTGCAGAACTGGTTGTGGAGAATCTCAATGCAGAAGGCGGGTTGAACGGAGCCCCGGTGGAGCTGCTGGTGGAAGACGATGCTTGTAAACCGGAGATCGCCACCAATACGGCAACAAAACTGGTTTCTGCCGGAGTGCATGCCGTGATCGGTCATATCTGTTCCAGTGCCACCAAGGCTGCCCTGCCTATTTATCATGAGGCTGATATCATTCTCATGTCCCCATCAGCCACGGACAGCGAGCTGACCAAGAGCGGCAACTATCCTACTTTTTACAGAACCATTGCTCCCAATGATGCCCAGGCATCTTCTATTGTTAACTTCACTGTTGGTGAATTAAAGGCACAAAAGATTGCCATTATACATGATAAAGGAGATTACGGTAAAGGGCTTGCTGAAGATGCCCGGCGCATTATTGAGCAGGATGCCAAGGCCCAGATTGTCCTGTTTGAAGGGGTAACGCCAGGCGCAGTTGATTACTCTGCTGTGGTGCAGAAAATTAAACGAACCCGTGCAGATGCAGTGATTTTTGGCGGCTATCATCCAGAAGCCTCCAAGATTGTCACCCAGATGCGCAAGAAGCGGATGAAAACCCAGTTTATCTCTGATGACGGGGTGAAAGATGAGACCTTTATCAAGGTGGCTGGTAAGTACGCAGAAGGGGTGTATGCGACAGGGCCAGCTGATGTCTCTGCCAACCCTATTACCCGCCAATACCGTGAAGCCTATGCAAAAAAATATGGAGGAGAACCAGGGCCATTTTTTGATAATGCCGTTGCTGCTGCCCTGGCCCTGACCAATTCCATCCGGGTGGCCGGTTCCACAGAAACGGAAAAGATTGCCAAGACTCTGCAAGTCCAGGCCACAGCTACCCCTTTTGGCGATATTATGTTTGATAAAAACGGAGATGCCACTGGTGTGGGCTATTCCCTCTATGTTGTAAAAAAGGGCGAGTTTGTTCAGGTTGATTAGCAGCAATGAAAATAGCACTTGCACAGATAAATACTCTTATTGGCCAATTTGATGCTCATAAAGAGCGGATCATTGAACAGGTCAGGCAGGCGGAACAGGCAGGCTGCGACCTGATTATCTTTCCGGAACTGGTCCTTTGTGGCTATCCGCCCCAGGATCTGCTGGAACGACCATCATTTCTCCAGGCCCATGATAAGGTTCTGAACGAGCTTGTCCGTTCTGTGGGTGAAATCGGGGTGATTCTTGGTGTGCCGGAAAAGCGACAGGGACAGTATAAGGGCAAGCACCTTTACAATTCTGCGTTGTTGATCCATCAGGGAAGGGTGGTCCATCGGGTGCGTAAGCAATTGCTGCCCACCTATGATGTTTTTGATGAAAGCCGCTATTTTGAACCAGGGCCTCCCTCCTTGCCCTTTTCCTTTCAAGGGCTGCGCATGGGCCTGACCATCTGCGAGGATATCTGGCCCAGCAAATATCCCCATGATCCTGTGGCCTCCTTATTGCAGGATCATGAGAGGCTTGATTGCCTGATCAATATCTCAGCTTCGCCCTATCATCACGGAAAGCTTGCTGAGCGCAGTCAGTTGCTCTCTGCCCTTTGTCGGCAGCATGATCTGCCTTTGATCTATGTGAATCAGGTCGGGGGCCAGGATTCCCTGATTTTTGATGGTCACTCTTTGGCCCTGGATCGCCAGGGAGAGCTTTTTGCTGCGGCTGCTGGTTTTCAGGAAGATATGCTGATCATTGATGTGGATGCCTTAACTGATCGAACAGAGCGAACAAGGCGAGCAGAACAAGAGAAACAGGAAGATCAGAGGAACAAAAAGGGCCTGCCCCAGGACTCCATTGCTCAGGTGGAGCAGGCCCTGGTCCTGGGCTTGCGGGATTATCTCCATAAGACCGGCTTTCACAAGGCTGTTATCGGATTATCCGGTGGGGTTGACTCGGCAGTGACCGCTGTCCTGGCTACCTTGGCCCTTGGCCCGGAAAATGTTCTCTGCGTGGCCCTGCCTTCTCCCTATACGGCCCGGATGAGCATTGATGATGCTGGTGCGTTAGCAGAGAATCTGGGCTGTGGCTTTGAACTCCTGCCCATTGCTCCGGCCATGGAGGTCTATGGTGCCATATTGGAACACCTCTTTGCTGGCAGGGAAGAGGACGTGACTGAGCAGAACCTCCAGGCCCGAATCAGAGGGAATCTGCTCATGGCCCTTTCTAATAAGTTTGGCAGCCTGCTGCTGACCACGGGCAATAAATCTGAAATGGCGGTGGGCTATTGCACCCTGTACGGTGATATGAGTGGTGGTTTGGCTGTGCTGGCTGATGTGCCCAAGGTTATGGTCTATGAGCTGGCCCGATGGATGAACAGGGCAGGGGAGATGATTCCAGAGCGGATTATTACCCGGCCACCTTCTGCAGAACTGAAGCCAGATCAGGCAGATCAGGATGACCTGCCAGGCTATGAGGTACTGGATCCCATCCTGTCTGCCTATTTGGAAGAACACCTGAGTATTGAGGAGATCGTGGCCCGTGGTTTTGCCCAGAGTACAGTGGAAGATATTATCCGTCGCATCCGTATCAATGAACATAAACGCAAGCAGGCTCCGCTGGGTCTCAAGGTGACCAGTAAGGCCTTTGGTTATGGCAGGCGATATCCCATTGTGCATGGGTTTGCAGGGTGATTCATATAAGCTGCAAGCTACCAGTTAAAAAGCCGGGAGACTGCAATATTGACTTAAGCTGGTAGCTCAATTGCCTACAAACTTGATATCTTGACGTTCCTGGTTTTTATTGAGAGCAGAGATCTGATCTTATCTTCTCTTGCACCGTATCAAGCATTTGCATTTGGATTGTCGGTACGCTTGCAAAGTCGTTTATCATGCGTGAGGAAAGGCATGGATTTATATTTATATTCTTCATGGTGTAAGAAATATATTCAGTAAAAATTTTTGCGTCTCTTTCCTGGCAACTTGCTCCACTCTCATGCCACGCTTTTAACAGGCTCTTGCTTGTTTCTGATTTATTGAGATTCTCAATTGCCGTCTCCAGGCATTTTTGCTCGTCTGCTGTCATTTCAGTGGCCTGGACATTTACGCTGTTCATGAGCAAGTACAACAACACAAGTACAATGGATACGATAGAGAATTTGTTTGTTGTTTTTTTGGTTGCAGGTAACATGTTGTTCATTTGTTTTTTTCTCCTTTTAAGAATTCAAAGCATTCCCGAGTTCTTTCCTGGTCAATAGTGTACATATGTCTGGCTGATTGTGCCCTTATTTTTTTTGTCACTGTTAAAAAAAATGCATTTCTGAATACGCTCTATTTTCTGATTCCCAAGCAGAACTTGGGCACGAGTAAAAAAATCAGCAATACTCCGCCGCCGAACGCCCTGCCAACCAGCCTGTAGAAAAGGCAGCCTGGAGATTATAGCCGCCAGTATCGGCCTGGAGATCAAGGACTTCGCCAGCCAGATAGAGACCGGGACAGCATTTGGAGGCCATGGTGCGGGGATCAACCTCTTTCAACGACACCCCGCCGCAGGTGATAATAGCTTCTTTAAAACCGCAATAGCCAGTCACAATAAAGGGGATATTTTTCAGCCAGAAGCGGAGGCGTTTGCGTTCAGCTGTCCGTATTTCGCCAGCAGGGGTATCTGGAGAAAGGCCAGTCTCATCCAGGCAGACCTGAACCAGTTTTTCCGGCATCAGGCCCCGCAGGACAGAGTGCATGGGTTCCTTATGGCGGGTGCGGAAATCACGCTGCAAACGGGCATCCAGTTTTTGTTCATCAAGGGCTGGCTTGAGATCCAATACCAGCTGCACCTGTTGATCTGCCCGCAGGGCGTCAACGATCTCGTTGCTCAGGGTGAGGATGACCGGGCCAGAAAGACCGTATTTCATGAACAGGAGTTCACCGAATGCGTTGCGTTTTTTCGGACGGTTCCGCCTATTCATGCCGTCCGCAGGATCGCTGATCAAGAGCCGAACCCCGACATTACGCAGATGCAGCCCGCTGAGGCGTTGAGCAAGATCACCTTGGGTGACAACAGGCACCAAGCCGGGTCGGATGGGCATAATGCTGTGGCCCACGGATTCAGCTAACCTGTACCCATCCCCGCTTGAGCCGGTTGCCGGGTATGAAGCCCCGCCAGTAGCGAGAATAACCGACTTGCCGTAGACCGGATTGCCGTTGCAAACCACACCTTCAACTTTCCCGTTTCTGACTAAGAGCTTCTCTACAGCCGAATCAGGGCGAAGGGAAACAGATAAACCCTCCAACCAGTGCCGGAGCGTTTTGACCACATCCGGGGCATTACCTTGTGCCGGAAAAACTCGCCCACCCCGTTCGGTGACCAGATCCAATCCTTGCTCCTCAAAGAATCGGATCAGATCGTTATTAAAAAAATCCTGAAAAACCTGACGGAGAAAACGTCCGTTTCTGCCAAAATGACTGATGAACTCTGAGAGGTCTGCGTTGTTGGTGAGGTTGCAACGTCCCTTGCCTGAGATAGCAATCTTGCGTCCGGGTTGCTTCATCTTTTCCAGCACAACCACTTCAGCCCCGCATAACGCGACCTGCCCGGCGGCCATCATGCCTGCGGCTCCTCCTCCGATAACAAGGACTCGATTCATACGGTATCCTGAGCAGATGTTTCTGCTTTGCCGGGATAAACAACAAAGACCGGATTCTTGCAGTTCTCCACCACCACATTAGCCAATGAACCTAAAACCCTGCGTTGCATGCCCTTGAATTCAGAGGCGGTCATGATGATCAGGTCATGGCGGCGGGCCTCTCTGAGGATGGATTCCAGCCGGGATTCCGAGGCTTCGGCAAGACAGCGTATGGAGTCGGCATCATAGACCGTTGAACCAGCCCAGCTCTCCAGTTCTTTTTCTCTGGCCCGTCTCTCGTCCCGTGTGCTGTCCGCAAAGAGGAGCTGTTGAAAGGTCAGTTTAGGATGACAGGAGGTGATCATGGCCTCGATAATCGGCAGCAGGACATCCAGTTCCTGGGGGTGGATAAAGGGGATCAGGATGCGTTCCCAGCTCATTGTCCCGACAAAGCGCACCGCGATTACCGGACAATGAACCTCAGAAGATACTGGATCAAGGATTTTCTGGAATTTCAATGGGTCTCTGCTGATGGGATAGCCAAGAACCAGGGCCTTGGCCTTATGTGCTTCAGTTGCTGCAATAAGTGCTGAGGCCCGTTTATCGTACAGCAATTCCGTGCGCAGGGGATAGCCCAGTTGCGAGGCTTCATCGCTTTCCGGCAAAAAAAGATCCCGACGTTCTTCTGGACTCAGCTCTTTTTCCTCTTCTTTTTTAAGCACCCGCACAGCCAAGGGAAGGGCATCAAAATGATGGGCCAGAATGGTCGCTACTCTGGTCAGGGCCCGGGCTGTGGCAAAATGACAGGTTCCTACTACAATCACGCCAACAGGCACAGTTGGCGGCTGCATTTCGCCCAGTGCCCAGGGTTCCAAGGCAGGGCTGTCCTTATGAGGATCATCTGCGGTAAAAAGGCGGGTTATAAAGGAGGCAGGCTGTTTTTTCTGCTCTTCTGAGCTGATTTCTCCAGACTTTTCCACAGTAATACGGACCAGCAAAGGGCCACAGAGTTCGGAAAGCACAACTCCGGCCAGGACCACCGGGGTGATGGTGCTGGCCCAGTCAGCGAGCTTGGGATCTGTGCTGATCATAAAGACAAAGCCAATAGCCACCCCAGCCTGGGGGATAAGGGCAAAACCGAGATAATTGCGAATATGTTGACTGGCCCCAGAGAGATACGCACCTACCCAGGTGCCGCAGTATTTGCCTATGATTCGGGCAAAAAAATAGGCTATGCCCACCCATCCAGCCAGTTTCAGGGCAGAGAGATCCAGATGGACCCCGGCCAAGGTAAAGAAGAGGACATAAACAGGTGGCTCAAACCCGTTGATAATACGAAAAAGACGAACATCCCGTTCTGACCGGTTGATCATGACAAAACCGGCCATCATCCCGGCCAGCAGCGAGGAGAGATGGAGCTGGCGGGTTAGCTCACCGCAGAGGAGGAGCAGGGCCAGGCCGGCAGTAAGCATTTCTCCGTTATTATGGAGCTTGTCCAGCACCTTGTTAATGATAAGGCCAGTTGTAATCCCGATGAGCAGGGAGCCGCTGATTTCATACAAACAGATAAGCAGGGAGGCAAGGGAAAGACCGTCTGTGCCAGTCAGGCTATGGGCTGTGGAGACTGTTATGCCAAATGTCATTATGGCGATGGCATCAGTCACTGCAACCACAGCCATCAGGGTGGAGGTCATGGGGCCTCGGGTGCCAAGCTCGCGCACTATGTGCAGAGTCGTGGCAGGTGCCGTGGCAACAGAAATAGCCCCTAAAAGCAGAGAGAGAATAAGCTGGTGTCGGGTTATTATTTGTACGTCAGAAACCAACCAAATAATTTGCAGAGTGATGAGTGTAACCAGAGTAAACCCTATCAACGCCTGCATGAGAGCTATATACGCTACATTCTTCCTCATCCCGTCAAGACGGCGAAGCTCCACATGCTCGCCAATGCCAAAGGCGATCAGCATCAGGGCGATGTTGGTAAAATGATCCAGCCGGTTCCCCAACAGGTCAACAGTGATAATGCCGAATCCGGATTCGCCTAAAAGCAGACCAGCCAGAATAAAGCCGGTCACTGAAGGGAGGCGAAGGGCTTGAGCAAGTTTGGCAATGGCAAGCCCGGTTCCGAGCAGAACGGCTATGCCGAAGGTGGCGTCGTGTATCATGGTAAAGAAAAAATATCAGTCCGAGAGATTATTCTTCGACCCGCTCAACCCGATAATGGCGGGTCTCGTCATTAAAGGTAATGTTGTAGGTACCCAGTCCGTTGACAACGATATCGCTTACCGCACGGCCATTATTATCTGATCGTGTTATCGCAGTACCCTCACATACCGATTTATCTCGGCATCTTTGGTCGGTGTCACCGAAGTTGAAGATCCAGTCTCCATTGACATCGAACTTGAACCGGTTCGGGGGATTGTCTGTTTCCTTAAAAATAACTTTGGTCTGCCACAGGTTGTCATCGACTAATTGCATCGCCGTGAGTCCCCAATTATTCGGGGTGCCACGGAAGAAAACCTGCTTGAAGTTGGATTTGTTGCACTTTGGATCGCAGGCCTGCGCTTCCCTCCTGACGGTGAGGTACGGCTTGGTGCGGTTCAAGGTATCCAGCAGAAAAGAGTAGGTGCCGTGCTCAGTTATCCTCAGCGTCATATTCTGCACACCTGGTACGCTGTCCTGCTGTGCCAGTCCGTACGGGATATCCAGGGTGATTGATGCATGCCCCGGATATGCGCCGAAATCTGTTGCTGCTGACCAGTCGGCATCAGCGACCTTGAAACGGTACTCACCTGCGTCCAGATCCACCGTAATTGCATAGAAATGCTTTTCATCCGCAGGTTGCAAGCGAAAAACTTCCTTTACCCCCCAGCCGTCGAGTCCGCGAACATACAGACGCGAGCCGTCCAGAGGTGAATCGGCCTGAAGGTACTCACGAATAGAGCGTTGCTTTACGCGAAAAAAATTATTCTTTTCGCTGCTGTCAGTCAGTCGATACCAAGGCGTTGTGCTCCACCATGCCGGTTCATCAGCAATCCAGCCGAACTGACCCGTCGGATTACTGACATGGTCATTGATTAATTGATAATAACCGGTAATGATGTCGTGGTTCTTTGCAGCGTCAAGAAGGCCATCATTGGCAAGAGAGAGCAGGTATCCCTTGAACTCGTTCAACAAGCCGGGAAAACCCAACAACTTTCCGATCAACGGTACGTTTTCATTGCCCAGCTTGGTGAACTCCCGCCAATTGCCGCGTCCACCGTCATCAAGCAATGCAGGAGGTGTTGTCCCCAGGGAGCTGTCATAGTCCATGGGAATAAAGTAGAAAAAACCGTCCTCGTCAAAGTAAAAATTGAAGTTATTGGTATTGGCCCAGTAGCCGTCGGTCTGCCCCAAGGCCACATCAGCAGCCATAGCCTTCAAAAACAGGCGGACATCCATATGCCTGTGGAGCCATTTCAGAAATTCCCGGCCACTGAGCCTGTCAAAGCTGTCTATAAAAGCAATGAGTTGTTGCTTTGCCTCGTCTGCATCATGCTTTTTATAACGCTTCAAGCTATAAGCAGGCTGATACGACTTGTCGTCGTTTGTGGGATCAATATACTCTTCTCCGGCCTTTGCAGGGTCTCTGAAGGGTAAGAAGTCCGGACGGCCCCATTTCTCAGTTTGCGGACTCATGCCTCCTTTCCAGAGGTCGCCATCGTTATTTTTCTTGGTAAACCGCTTGGTAAGGTATGATTTTGAAATATTCTCCACCATACGGTAGATACCCAGATAGCGTGTGATGACCTCCCCGTTCCCTTGCTCAATTTCCATCTCCACCCTGGCAAAGGAAGAATGCGGTGTTGTCCAGACACCAAAACGTTGCAGGAAATCCAAAGCAAACACGCCGCGAATCATGGTCGGATCATCACCAGCAGCCTTGAACTTGATCCCTTTTATACTGTGAAACTCGTGCTTATCGTCATCAACGAATTCGTTGAAATCGAGCTTGAAGTTGAACGGACGGATATCGTGGATGTCTTGCCCTTGCGGTCGCCTGCGATTTGTGTTGCCGCTGACGCGAATGCCGATATCGTTGATAACCTGGGGTGGCTCACTTCCTTTCTTCCAGGAAAAATTCGCTCGCACATACTCTTCGTTACGGTAATTCTTGTCGTATAAATCAACCAGCCGCTTCCATTCGCATTTGGAAAATCTGATCAACACCTGCGGTAACGCAGTGAGGTCAAAGACGTACTTCAGATCTGCGTTGGATCGAACATCGTTGCCATCGGCCAAGTCGGGCAAGGCCGATACCGTCTGGCTGAAGAAGAGAATCAATGCGACATAGGTTAATGTGAAACTGAGAAATCGGATAATGCAGCGTGATTTTGTGTTCATGATTGAATGTGAAGGCTTGAGTGAATGAGACGATCAGAGAACGGTAGTTGAAGAGCGAACAAGTCACGCAGGTCTGTTTTACAGCACTCCCTTCATTAAACCATCAACAACCTCGTCAACTGGAGCCGTAAACACTCCAGCTTCCCCGGCATTATACGATTCAAGCCATATACCGTAGCCCTCACCAAACCTATCCTCCTCCAGCCCCCATTGCTGTTTTTCGTCGGTAAGCTCTGCAACACAGCTTGATAATGCTGTTGGTTCATAGGGTAAATGAGAAACAAAAATGATACTGCCATCAGCAGAGGGGGATACATGAGCAAGGGAGATGTGAACAACAGGCTGGCTCTCCTGGTAAAGATCGACAAGCCTAATCCAGATCCGTGATGATTCATCGGCAGATCTGGTTTTATTACGCCAAACCTGCCCTTCAGCGAATGGTGGGACAAGCATGGGTAAATGCTTAGGTTGTCCCAGATGACTCCAATCCACAAACGGAGATTTACCTGGCCAATGACACTTCAGGTGAGTAATGGCCATATAAGCCATTCGATTGTTCTCGGTTTCTTGATAGCATTTAACAAGATAAACAAAAGCCAGTGGACTTGAAGGGTCAGCAACGACAGATTGTTCAAAGTATGGAATAGCCTCTTCAAATTCCAATCTTTCTACAAGTCCTATACCGTAATTATCAAGGGCCTCAATATGGGTAGGCAACAGCTCAAAAGCTTTACGATAGAAATTTTGTGCGACTTCTTCATTGCCTGCTCTGCTGGTGGACAAACCATAAATATAGTTTGCTTGCGCTTTATCAATGAGTTCAGAAAGTTCTTCCTGGGAAAGGGTTTGCAGTCTTTGGCGATCAAGCTTCACCCTACCTTCTAGCTCAGTAAGAATCGCATTTGCTTCATCAATCTCTTTCTTTTCACAGTTATCAAAGAGGCTCATATTTTAGCTTTTGCTCCGCTCAAGATGATACCCAAATCCTGGTCCTCAATCATTTCCAGTAAGGCTTCATAGGTTTCCGCCGGAACCAAGTACGCTGTGGGCTTGTTATGGTTCAGAATCGTTATCGGGCTTCCTTCGGCTTCTTGCAGCAATGCACTGGGGTTTCTTTTTAATTCAGAAATGCTTGCAGAAAATCTCGCTAAAATAGGATCCATAATGCTCTCTCTAAGTTATTTTTAGACCTTTATATAGAACCTATTATAGGTCACAGGAAAACGCTTTTTCAAGTTTCATTGCCGCGAATTTTCTTTATTCTTTTGGGGCCGGTCCGGGAGCAGTTCAGGCGATCTTCGCTGAAATGGCACGGGGCGGGCATGATGTTCTCCTGCATTGAGTTGAGGGAAGGATTTCCCGGAAAATAAGTCGTTGCAGGGGGAGAAAACGGCGGTGTAGTGCTACAGAACCGTTTTCTCCCACTGCAGAATGGTTTTCTCCCGCTACAGAATGACTTTTTCCTGCTCCAGGATGAGTTCTGCCTGCTCCGAGGTCTCTTTCTCCTGCTTCAGTGTGATTTCTGCCGCTTCGGGAAGGGTTTCTCCTGTTGCAGCGAGGGATTTTCCTCTTGCAGAACGAATTATTTCAGTGCGGTTGCATGAGTCCGCTTTCGTTTCACTCAGGTAGAGTTACTGTTGAATTTATTAATACGTTACATAAATCCATATTTCTCGCGACGTTGATTGAATGCGTTTTTTCCGCCTTCCAAAATATCAGCCGCTAAGGTCTGTACATTTGGGACATCAATTCCTCCCTGTTGTTCTGGTAAGATTAACCCTTTATCATCTTTTACGCTGAGTACCCCAATCCACTCAGCGTCACCGAATACCGGAATATTAGCATTATGTGTAGCAAATAGAAACTGGCGTGTTAGCTTCGCTCGACGCAGTTCTGAAACAATTCGATCCGCAATAAAAGCATTATCTAAGTTATCTTCTGGCTGATCAAGAATTAGTGGGTCCTGATTTTCTAAAAGCAACAAATGCAAAACTGCTGTACATTGCTGACCGGTTGATAACTCTTCTATCTGACGAAATATCGGCTCTCTCGACCCATGAGCTACATTCAATTCTATAGCCATCGTATCCGGTAGCGTCAGTTCTTCCATTTCTAGTAATGTACTTTCTGGCAATCGGCAAAGAGCCTGCGCTACTGTAGGAGTTACTCCCCAACCAGTATCCTTTAGGGATTCTTCGCTATCCCGAATCGTTGAGGCTAAATTTGCTGGAGAGAAATCACCTTCTGCAACCCAAGCTAAACGCTTTTCGCCAACACCTTCTAGGTTACATTTTGTCAAAAACTGATGAAGTGGCTGGCGGTCTCCTTCATTTTGGAGCGTAAGCTTAACTTTTTGCTCAAGCCTGCGGTTAAGACGTTTGACTGACCTTTGCATTGCACTGGAACGGTTACTGATAGCCTCTGATAGCTCAACAACTAACTTCCGACGCTGTTTATATAGGTTATCAATTTCGGCTTTGCGGGTTTTCAATACACTCTGTTTGGGTCGTATTTGTTCGATCTGCTGTAGCAAATTTTGATATTCATTACCAATTTGTCTACCCGTTTTACCTTGGCTGGTTGGAATCTTTTTAAAAGCGCTCTCAATTATTTTTTCTTCTTTGCAAATCTCTTCCTGTAATTGCTTTTGCAGAGGCTCCTATGATTGCTCTGCTTGATGAATCCGCTCATCAACCTGTTGAATTGTCAAACTCATTGTTTTCGAAAGCTGATCCAATACTGCGCGCTGCTGCTTCAAGGTCTCAGAATGCGGTAAGCCTTCTAATGATCCTTCACTAAGAAAGGGAATATCAGGCAAGCTATCTTTCAAGCTATTTACCGCTTCACGAATTTTGTTCACCTCAGATTCAACCTGCTTGTTGAGCTGCTTCTCTTTTTCTAGCTTTGGGACAACCTTTAACTTTTCATCAAGTCCTAACTCATGAAATTGTCTCACCTGATCTTGCAATTTTGGTAATCGCTCTACATCCGTTTCTATCTCACTTTTTTGATGTAAGGCGTTTATTATTGCATCACGATTTTCCTTCAACTGACTCAGCAGATTTGCAATCGTTGATTCGAGATTATCGTGATCTCCCTCTAAAAAACGCTTAATCAACTTATTACGGCTCTGTGTATCTCGTGTCATTTCATAAACTTCGTTTTGACCGTAAAGTTCTATACCAGGTAAGAGATCAATGGGTTGGTAGTGAGACAACAAATTACCTTGTTCGTCTTGAACAACTGGTTGATCACCCCATTTACGACTAACCTTGAATTTACGACCATTCATTTTTGCTGAACGCAGAGTTAGTTCAACGACCCCCTTCTCACGGCCAAGATTATTCTTCAATATTGCTTCATGCTGTGACTTTGAAGGCTTACCAAATGGTTTAAGATCTAAGACAAAACGAATGCACTCCAATAGCGTCGATTTTCCGGTACCACGTCCTCCTATCACAGTGTTTAAGTGTTCCGACAGTTCAATGTCCATACCATCCAAGTACCCACCTACAAATCTCATTCGCTCAATAGCAGATGCATAACTTTCTGGTTTATCGGTATTCAATCTAACTCTAGAACCCGCATCCAAAAATGCTTGTTTGAAGGATGGAAAACACGGTTTGGTCATTTTTATGGGACAAGACGCCCCATCGTTTTTAATATCTTCTGGATTAGCCACATCAGCGGCGTTGATCGCCGCCATTTCCCGCTCTCGTCGATAATTGGTCTCTTTATTGAGAAGTACTTTACGATAAAAATCGTTTTCGACCCCTTTGAGGGCCTCAATTGGACCAGGTATTTGAGCTGCTAACAATCCGTTGTGCTGCCACACATGGTTCATTTTGCATTTAAGAACGCCATTTTTATTTGTGCAATGGGCTGCAAATAAAAATCCACCAATCTCATTTACTTTCTCAATAAGCCGAGGTGCTGATAATTTTGTAGGTAACACGCCTTCGTCAGGATCAAGTAGTTCTAGATGTCCCAGTATTCTCTCTAATTCCTGAGAAGTTTTATTTTCATCGAATAAACAAACGAAATGTATCTTTTCGCTAGAAGCTATCTCAAAGCCTGGAAATACAACTATTCCATTCCGAGCAAATAAAGTGCGTATTTTATCAACTCCATCAACTGAACCATGATTAGCTAGACCAATCACTTCGATTCCTGCTTCCAGTGCCTCATTCAGCAACTGTTGATTGTAGTCATCTTCTGTAATGGTTTGTTGCTGACCGCGATATTTAATGTAGCCCGCCGGGTTGACTTGCAGAGCACATTTAAAGAACCGAGCTTTGGTATTAACCACGATATCCACCTTATTTATCAATTTAAAGAGTACGTTATCTCTTTTTTTAACGTGTTAAGGATTGATGCGTCAAGTTTTTTAGTCAATCCGCCCACAACTTCTTTTCCGCCTCCACAATCAAAAGCCCGGATTGTGGCAATGTCTTGGTGATTTCATAGGTTGCCACACTAATGGGCTTTCGAGCGTCGTGCAGAGCGTATTCCACCACGGTGCGATTCTTCTCCTTGCAGAGAATGATGCCGTCTCGAAGAATCCCTTCATCCGCCAGAGGTTAGAAGCCGAAAAACCACCCACGCCAAGGAACTCTCTCTGCAAATCTCCAACCAGTGGTTGGACAATTCCCCACCCCCAAGTCTCTCCTGCCTGGTCCTACATCGCCTCCAACACCACATCAACATCCACCTGTCGATTATCCCGCAACAGAGTCAGTGTCACAGTATCCCCGACCTTATATTTTTCCACCTCATCCCGGAGCTGGTTATACTCTGTAATCCGAACCCCGTTGCCCCCAAGGATAATATCACCGAGAATCAGGCCACCCCAGACCTGTCTGGTTCCCTGTAACCCTGCCTGTCCACACAATCGAATATTTCGGAATGTACTCCAAAAATAATTGCTTATTCCAGGAATACATTCTAAAATAATGCAAAATCATTCATCCTAAGGTGTCTCTATGCCGGAAGTACTGCAAGCCATTTATCATCGTTTAGTCAATGCGTTGGACATTGAAACCAAACGATATCTGTATCCCTCTTTCAATCTCAATAACCGACTCATCGGCTTGGCAGGCCCGAGGGGAGCTGGTAAAACCACCCTGATGCTTCAGTACATCAAGGAAAACGTAAATCTGCACTCGGCCTTATATTTTTCCGCTGACAATATCTACTTCAGCAACACATCACTTTTTGAGTGCATTCAAGGGCAGTATGAAACAGAGGCGATCAAACTTTTTTTCATTGATGAAGCACACAAATACACAGGCTGGAGTCAGGAGCTGAAAAATATTTATGATTCCTTTCCTGATGTAACGGTTGTTTTTTCCGGCAGTTCAAGCATGAATTTTGTTAAAGGAGCCTACGACCTGTCCCGCCGAGGCATCATGCACCGGCTCCACGGGATGTCGTTTCGAGAATACCTCAACCTTACATCCGGTTATAACCTTGCCGCTGTTGATTTCGACACGCTCATCACTGACAGAAGACAGCTGGCAGCGGAGCTTGTGGCCCTGCCAAAACTCAAAGGACATTTTCAGGAATACCTCAGATACGGTTATTACCCGTTTATTTTGGAATCAAAAAATCTCTATTTTGAAAAATTGGGTAATATTATTGAAAAAACTATTTTCGAAGACATTGCTGGGTATTATAAGCTGAAAACGGTTAACCTGCACCTTTTCAAACAGATTCTCAATTATCTGAGCAGCATTCCGCCGGGTGAGATTAGCGCACATAACCTGGCTAAAACCCTTTCATTGGACAGCAAAACAGCCATGCATTACCTGACCATCCTCCAGGAAACTGGTCTGGTACGGCTTATTTTTACAAATAAAACCGGCAGCGCACTGATTCGGAAACCGGCAAAAGTTTTTATCGACAACACCAGCCTGTTGTACGGAATAAACGAAACGCTTGGCCGCCGAGCCAATCAGGGCACTGTCAGAGAGCTGTTTTTCATCAGTATGTTGCAGAACAGCGGTGAAAACGTTTTTTACAGCAAAAATGCAGGAGACTACCTGTGCCGGGACATTGTTTTTGAAATAGGCGGTCAAAATAAAAAAGGTAAACAGATAAGCAACAGCACAGGTACAGCTTTTTTGGTGAAAGATGATCAGCTCCATGCCACTGCTGGCTCAATCCCGCTTTGGCTGTTCGGTTTTTTGTATTAACCTGGAGTTGCACCGAACAACTTGTGTTCTCATTAAAGGGCTACCACAGGCTTACATCGCATCCAACACCACATCAACATCCACCTGTCGATTATCCCGCAACAGCGTCAGTGTGACTGTATCGCCGACCTTATATTTTTCCACCTCATCCCGGAGTTGGTTATAATCTGTAACCCGAACCCCGTTGACCCCAAGGATAATATCACCGAGAATCAGGCCACCCCAGACCTGTCTGGTTCCCTGTAATCCTGCCTTTTCCGCTGAAGAATCGGCAGCCATGTTCATGATCAGTACCCCGTCCAGATTTAGCTCGCGCATTACATTTTCCGGGGCAATACTGATGCCCAGGCCGGGCCGGAACATCTTGCCATGGCGGATAATCTGAGGTACCACCCGATTGACTTCATGAACAGGTACGGCAAAACCGATTCCTGAGCTTGCGCCTGAAGGACTGTAGATCATGGTATTAACCCCTATCAGACGACCGGCACTGTCCAGCAAGGGGCCGCCTGAGTTGCCCGGATTAATGGCTGCATCGGTCTGGATAACATTGGGGATCGTGCGGTTGGTGAGCGAACGGATTTCACGCCCAAGGGCACTGACCACGCCGGTGGTCAGGGTTTGATCCAGGCCAAAGGGATTACCAATGGCAAAGACCTTTTGTCCGACCATGAGATTCTCCGATTCTCCGACCATAATCGGAGGGAGTTTATCTGCTGGGGCGGAAATCTGGAGTACAGCCAGATCACGATCCGGGGCCGCACCCACCAGAGCAGCCTTCCAGGTACTGTGGTCAGCCAGAGTGACTTCAATGCGACCTGCATCGGCAATAACATGATAATTCGTTACAATCCTTCCCTGTCTGTCCCAGATAAAGCCGGAACCCGTGCCCTTGGGAATCTCGTAGACATTCAGGGTAAAGAGATTGCGTTGCAACTCAATAGTGGTGATGTAGACCACTGAGGGCGAGACCTCCCGGAACACGGCAATGGTGTTTTTTTCATCATCAGCCAGATCACCCCGTGCTGTGATGGGTTTTGGTTCAGCACGTCGATCAATCCTAGTGGTATCTGGATGCAGGGTATGAAAAAGGAGGTAGAGAAGAGCACACAGGGCCAGCAGCAGGGGCAAAGGGTTCCTGCTGCGAAATAAAGAACGGAAAAGGCGCATAGTTGGATATCCGGGTATTCAGGGGTCAGATATTCAATAAGAATTTTGCCACATAAAAGTAGAGACTGATCCCAAGGACATCAATGGAGGTAGTGATAAAAGGGCCTGTGGCAATGGCCGCATCAACATGAAAGCGTTTCAGGAGCATGGGGATGATTGTGCCCAGGCTGGCTGCCATGACCATGACAGCACAGACCGAAATCCCCACTACCAGGCCGAGATAGGATGGTGTGCTGTATTGCAGTAAGGCCATCAGACCGAGGAGGAATCCGAATAAAATCCCCAAGGCAATGCCCACCAGGGTTTCCCGGCCAACAATATGAAAAAACTGGGGCATATTAACCCGGCCAGTAGCCATCCCCCGGACTACAATGGTACTGGACTGGGTGGCAATATTTCCGCCCATTCCAGCGATAATCGGGATAAAAGCAGCCAAGGCCAGGACTTTTTGCAACTCGTGTTCAAAACCGTTAATGATAAACATGGCAGCTACGCCCCCGATCCAGGAGGCAAAGAGCCACGGAGCCCGGAGCATAATTTTCTGATGCAGGGGTTTGAGCAGGATCTCGTTGTCTTTACCTGCGCCAGCCATCTGGAGAAAGTCTTCTGTGGCCTCTTCCCGGATAACGTCAATAACATCATCCACCGTGATAATCCCAATCAATTTAAAGGTGGCATCCACAACCGGAATGGCCAGCAGGTTATACTGGGACACGATATGGGCCACCTCGCTTTGATCCGTATCTGTGGTCACTGATATCACCGGATGATTCATGATATTTTTCAGCTGCCGATGCATGGGATGAAGCAACAGCTCCCGCAGAGAGAGCACCCCGGTCAGGTGTCCATCACCGTGGGTGATATAGAGATAAAAGACCATCTCCTTGTCTTCGCTGCGTTTTTGTACTTTCTTGATAGCCTCTTCCACAGTGAGCTTTTCATCCAGATACATGAAGTCAGGGGACATGATGCCACCTGCTGTTTCCGGATCATACTTGAGTAACTCCTCAAGTTCGTGGCGGTCATCTCGTTCCATATGGGTGCGCACATCACCAGCCAAATCATCCGGTATGATGTCCAGCAGGTCTGCTGCATCATCAGGTGCCATCTTACTGACCACGTCAGCAAGAAAAATCGGGGTCAGGTCTTCCGCCAGTTCAACAATAATGGAATCATCCAGTTCACTGAAAAAATCCGCCACCAGATCAGTGTTGGCAATGATCTCAAAGAGTTTTTTGCGGTCAGCCGGAGGGAGAGAACGGAAAACCCAGGCCAGGTCAGCAGGGTGCGTTTTCAGGATCAGCTTGAGCAGATTGTCTGTTGCGCCTTTGCGGTGAAGACGGCGCAGGGTGTCGAGCAGAACCTTGCCTTCAAAACCGATCATTTCGCGTTTTGCTGTTTTTTCCATACATTCACCTTAGAGCCGGAGGGTACCGTTGAGGCGAACCCCTGTGTTCGCCCTGTATAGTTTCCGTGCATTAAACAGGCAGGCACAGGGGCCTGCCCTTATACAAAAAATGCTGCTTTTTCACCCCAGCAGACCGCTCCGTTGTCCGATATAACAAAGAAGAAAACCAATAGCCATTGCCAGTAGACCCGTACTCCTGAGACTATCTGGCGACATCTCGGTCAGTTGTTTGAGCCAGCGTTGCATGGCCTCCGGGGAAGCCACATAAGGAAGTCCTTCGAGTATCAGGACCAGACCGATGAGTGTAACAAGGGTTTTCATGGGTAATCAACCTATACCAAATGGAATGCACTGTTGCAATCTTCATACAAACATATTGACAAGCAACAGTAAAAAAGTAATATTCTCAAAATATCCCGCAGCCCGGACTGCCGTAGTTGGCTCGGGGTGTTACCCCAAGCTGGCTATATATTGCCCTTTCAGGGCATTGATTCCCGGTATTTGTTTCGCTCCGACGACAACAATGTCTCGGAAGTGTCATATAATATCCAGTAAGTTCAGCGGGTGTCATAAAAAGAAGCCCTGAAGGGGCTGTATCCAACCAGCTCAGGGTAACACCCTGAGCATTTTCATATAGCGAAAAAATAAAAACAATGACAGCATCTGAAACAGCAGCATCAAAATACAGTGAAGCCGGGGTTGATATTGATAAAGGCAATGCCTTTGTCTCGCGCATTAAAAATATCGTTTCTGCCACCCATAGTCGTACTGTTATTGATGATATTGGTGGTTTTTCCGGCCTGTTCAGTATCGGGAATGTCAACTGCAAAGACCCTGTGCTCATCGCTTCCACAGACGGTGTGGGCACTAAACTAAAAATTGCCCAACTTTGCAACAGGCACGATACCATAGGCATTGATTTGGTGGCTATGTGTGTGAATGATATTATTGTCAGTGGGGCAAAACCGCTGTTCTTTCTGGATTATTTCTCTTGTTCTTCTCTTGATCTTGATGAGGCCACAGATGTGATTAAGGGTATTGCAGAGGGTTGCAAGCAGGCAGCCTGTTCCTTAATCGGAGGCGAGACCGCAGAAATGCCTGGTCTGTATCAACCAGGGGATTATGACTTGGCTGGTTTTTCTGTGGGGATTGCAGAGCGGGATAAGATTATTGATGGCAGTGAGGTACGGGTTGGTAACAAAATTATCGGCCTTGCTTCATCAGGTCTGCATTCCAATGGCTTTTCCCTGGTCCGGAAGATTATTTTTGAAGATCTGGGGTTAAGCGTGGATGATACGTTGGAGGAGCTGGGTTGCACGGTTGGCGAAGAGTTGATTAAACCCACCAGGATTTATGTGAAGAGTGTGCTCGGGGTACTGCATCGCTTTCCTGTCCATAGTCTGGTGCATAATACCGGTGGCGGATTTATTGATAATATCCCCAGAGTTCTGCCCAGAGGTTGTCGGGCCGTGATTGACAAAGACAGCTGGGAAAAACCACCAATCTTTGCCTTGTTGCAGGAAAAAGGTCAGATCCCTGAGTCTGAGATGTATCGGACCTTTAATATGGGCATTGGTATGATGGCGATAGTAAGTGCAGCTGAAGCAGACTCGGTTATGCAGCATTTCCAGGCAATGGGTGAAACACCCTTCCTGATCGGCGAGATAATGGCTGCTCAGGAGAGAGTGCCCCAGGTCTGTATTAACGGGCTTAAGGAAAATTAAGGGATCCGCAGGGGTGGTTCGCGAACCGCACCTACATTTCTGTATTCTTTCTTTGTCCGCAATCGGCAGTCCCGCCTTTGAGCTTGTATAACCCATGGGCAAGGGCGGGCAGGATCACTGCAATATTTTCCTGTGCAGCCCTTTCGCTGCCTGGCAGGTTGATAATCAGGGATTCTCCCCGAATACCAGCAATACCCCGGGACCAGATCGCCTGCCTGGTCTTGGCAAGGCTTGCCTGACGCATGGCCTCAGCAATGCCTGGGATTTCCAGATCAATAACCCGGCGGGTGGCCTCTGGTGTCCGATCTGTGGGAGAAACTCCGGTACCGCCTGTTGTAACGATTACGTCAATCTTCTCTTGATCCACCCATTGGATCAGGCGAGCTTCAATCTGGTACTGTTGATCAGGGAGAATCTCATAGGCTATGACCTTGAAGCCCTGCTCTGTGAGTATCTTTTGCAGGAGCGGGCCAGAGGTGTCTTCCCGTTCGCCTTTGGAGCCTTTATCACTCAGGGTGAGGATGCCGCAGGTGTATGTGGTGTTCATTATGGTTTACATTATGGTTTGTATTGTCTCTCTTCTCTTTCCTTGTAATGGCCCTTCTTTCAGGGATCGCTAGATAATTACCCGCAAACAGTGTTTCGGGCAAGGGTGTTTTTTCCTTATTCATTATCCTGCATTAGGTTGCGACATCATGGTAAAAAAAAGAAAAGCTGCATTGCCGATCATTGGTTGGCGGGAGTGGGTTAAACTTCCAACTCTTGGAATTGACAAGATTAAAGTCAAGGTTGATTCAGGGGCTCGTTCTTCTTCAATACAGGCAGTTAACCTGAAAATATTTGATCGGGATGGAGAACAATGGGTACGCTTCAGGGTTCACCCAATCCAACGTTCGAGTAAGGACACTGTGGAAGCTGAGGCCAAAATACTTGAGTTCAGGTCTGTCAAAAGTTCAAATGGAGTGGCTAAAATCAGGCCGGTTATTTTGGCAAATATCGAACTGCTCAATCAGAGCTGGCAGGTGGAACTGACGCTTGCCAGTCGTGATAATATGGGATTCAGGATGTTGCTTGGACGAGAAGCATTCAGGGATCGATTTTTGGTTGATGGCGGTAAATCCTATTATGGTGGTCGACCGGAACGCAGGAAAAAGGTCAGCAAACGAGTTAAAAGAGATTCTGGAACGCAAAGTCAGGAGGCACTATGAAACTTGCTATTCTCTCATGCAATCGCCATTGCTATAGCACTCGGCGATTACGTGAAGCGGCGCAGCAACGAGGCGATATGGTTAAGGTGTTAAACACTATGAAGTTTGCCATAGATCTGGATCAAGGCAAACCGGACCTCTATTTCCGTCAAAAACACCTCTCCCAATACGATGCTGTCCTGCCAAGAATAGGTGCGTCCATTACCTATTATGGTACTGCGGTTGTCCGGCAATTTGAGCAAATGGATGTGTTTTGTACCAACTCATCTGCAAGTATTTCCAATTCAAGGGATAAGCTCAGGAGTTTGCAGATACTGAGTCGCCATTCCGTTGGCATCCCAAAAACGACCTTTGTCCGCGACAAGAAAGATGTTCTACCGGCAATAGAACGCGTTGGCGGAGCACCTGTTGTTATCAAGTTGATTGAGGGAACCCAGGGAATCGGGGTTATCCTGGCAAATACCCTGAGTACAGCTGCAGGCATTGTTGAGCTTTTGCAGAGCCAGAAGCAGAGTGTGCTTATTCAGAAGTTTGTTAAGGAGAGTAAGGGCAGGGATATCCGGGCCTTTGTTGTGGGGGATCGGGTTGTGGGAGCCATGCGCAGGGTTGCCCAGGGCCAGGAGTTTCGCAGCAATGTCCATCGAGGTGGTATCACTGAGCCGGTTCAGCTCGATGATTTGTATACAGAAACTGCAGTTCGGGCCGCACAAATATTAGGGCTTCGGGTGGCAGGAGTGGATCTTCTTGAAGGAAAAGACGGGCCACAGATCATGGAGGTAAATTCCTCTCCAGGGCTGGAGGGCATTGAGAAATGTACGCAACTTGATATTGCAGGCTCAATCATTGACTATATTGCTGCGCAGGTGAACTTTCCTGAGATTGATCTGCGCCAGCGGTTAACAGTGAGTAGTGGCTATGGTGTTGCAGAAATCCATATCCCGGAAGGTTCTGAATACATAGGGAAAACAATTAATGATTCACAGTTGCGTGACAAAGATATTGTGGTGCTGACCTTGCATCGAAACGCAAAGGTCATACCAAATCCCAAATCAGGACGGGAATTGCTTGCCGGTGATCGTCTGCTCTGCTTTGGTAAACTTGAGCTGATGCGTGATATGACGCCCAAGAAAGTCCGGCGGAAACGGCAGCCCAAGATTAAAAATCTTCCTGACCTGCCTGTGGCTGATGAGGTATACCAAGAAGCCGGGACAGTTGACTCGGTTTCTGTTCCGACAGAGACAACTACTGAGGAACAGAAATAAATATGGATACATCTATGGCCCGAAAATCAATCTTTGACTGGTTTGGTGAAAAAGTTGAACCAGGGCAAGCACGGAATGTTCATCTTGCTGTGGGAGAAAGCTACAGCAGCATGACAGTGAATATTCAAATCCACGTACGACGCGCAAAGAAAGACGGGCCTGTCCTGTTTGTGACCGGGGCCTTGCACGGTGATGAAATCAATGGCTGCGGAGCTATTCGTCAGTTGATTCAGGAAGATAATTTCAAGATTACACGCGGAGCAGTTATCCTGATCCCGGTACTTAATCCTCCAGCCTTTGAACGTCATTCCCGTTACCTGCCTGATCGTCGGGATTTGAATCGCTCCTTTCCAGGTTTTGTTGATGGAAGCCTTGCCAGCCGTATGGCATTTACCATTTTTCATGAAATTGTCATGCGCTGCAATTATGGCATTGATCTCCACACAGCCTCGGTTCGACGAACCAATTACCCCACAGTTCGAGGCGATTTGGAGCATGCCCAAGTCCACCGGCTTGCTGAAGCCTTTGGCACTGAGATTATCGTGAACAGCAAAGGGCCTAAAAACTCCTTTCGCCGGGAAGCATGTCGTGCTGCTTGCCCGACAATCATCATGGAAGGGGGGGAAGTGTGGAAAGTGGAGCCTGGTATTGTTGAAACGGCTGTTCGCGGTATAAAAAATGTTCTGCGTGAGCTGGACATGCTGGAAGGCCGTAGAGAACGTCCTGCTTATCAGATAGTTATTGAAAAAACAAAATGGATTCGGGCTGATCGGGGAGGGTTTCTGGATTTTCATATCACGCCTGGTGATATTGTGGAAAAAGACCAGCCAATAGCAAGCAATTCAACAATTCTTGGTGAAGATCAAAGTACGCTGTATGCACCTTTTAACGGCGTGGTCATGGGGATGACAAGCCTGCCTTCCATCAGTCCAGGGGAGCCTATCTGTAATCTTGGCAAGTTACCCAAAAAATATAGTCCTGAGAAGCTGAAAAGATTGCGTTCAAGGGAAGACGGGCTTGGGCAACAGGTATTAGATGATCTTGGAACAAATGTTCTGGTGACGGACCCGCCCGAGGAAGATTTCAGGTGAGGATGTCAATTGTGACCTCCCCGAAGTCTATTTATCACCGCTGGTTAAGCCTACTCCCTCATCGCCTGAACAGGAACCAATGAAAAGTCGGTACTATTGTTACCGAGTTTCCCGTTACCGTTACTTCCCCAACACCAGACTGTGCCGTTTGCCTTGAGGACTACGGTAAAATTGCTGCCAGCCGCAATAGCTGTGATATTTGCAAGGTTGGCTGCCGAAACAGGCGTTGTACTGTAACTTGTATTTCCGGTGCCGTATTCTCCTTCCATATTTCTACCCCAGGCCCAGAGGGAACCATCTTGTGCAAGGGCGACGGTATGTTCAAAGGATAGGAATTCCCATTTTTTATTCAATAAATCCATGATGATCGTGTAAAATATAGAAAAGAGTTGAAGAGTCGGAAACAGGAGGGAGATATGCGCAAGATTGATCAGAACATTTTT
>NZ_JALAAI010000039.1:0-28978 GCF_052785085.1 Candidatus Electrothrix sp. | reverse complement strand
GTTAACAGCTCTGGGTATACAACGTAACGGTAAGCTGATTAACGTGAGCCTGAGAGAGCCTCCAACCTGAGGGCTGTCGGGTTATTGCGCCTTATGTCCATTTTACAGAAAGGCTGTCAGGGGCCTGTCCTAAATTAAATTGAAAATCAATTTTCCAGTTGTTCTGTTGTAAACCACGAGAGTCTATTTGAACAGGGCTGCAGGACACTTGAGAAGAAAATATGTTTGGTATAGCACCGTTGTTTTCTCTAAAAACGGTCGGAAAATTCGTTTTTCCCTTTTTGAAGTCAATAAGGATAAATGTAAGCGATTGTTTGGGAGTTAATGTGCATGAGAATAGATGAGGTACCTCTTTTTCTTCCTCATTAGATTCCTCATTAGATTCCTCTTCTTCATTATTATTTTTGCTGGGATCATTCTGTAATTCTCTATCTCTATTATTATCATCACCTCTTTCCCAAGCAAATGTACTCATTGCTTTAAAGCCGCTCTCAGAGAGCGCCTCTTGCCCAACGGTGATGGACAATGAAACGTCGTTAAGGGAACGCCCTTGCCCGCCCCAAACAAGGCTGTATCTAATCTTCTTCGGAAGAGTAACATCAATACCCGGCAGAGAAAAAGTACGGCTATCCTCACCCTCCCAATCAAGGCGTATTTCTTGTATCTTATTTTCCTTATCATTCCGTAATATCCTTAACGCCACGATTCGCGGACTGGCATCAGAACTATCGTTATTTTGCTTTTCGGGCAGGGAAAAGTTAGGAGAAGCCTGTTGGCAGCCCTGCTGAATCCATTGAGTTATATCGTCTTGTTGCCATTGCATTGCAAGGCAGTGTGATTCGAAATGGAATTGATCTAGACTTAGATCCTTTTCGATTTTGGGTTTATACAACTTGATCTTCTTTTCAGTTGAACTAAAATCAAGTTCGAAATCAATCCATGAAATACTCTCGTTTTTAACGGTCAGTCTTTTGATAACGAAACTAGGGTCGGAGTCAGCGGGCAACGTGATTTCCAGACTTTCCCAGCCAACTTTCCATGAATCACCAAAATTAAAATTGGCTTCAGCCGCTTGAATAGTAATACCGTCTTCTGTTATACCGACAGAAAATTTATCCCAGTTCCAGCCAAGCTCCTTTAACGCCAACTCGCCAAAATTAGGCGCGTTAAAGACGATTGACGAACTTTCTTGTAATTCTCCCTCGTTAAAAACAAGTTTCAGGGTAATATTAATATCAAATAAATCTGTTATCAGCGGCGTATCAATTTTAAGCTCTGTCCATGAAATGGTTGATTCTTTGGTCGAAGAATCGTAGCTATATTCGAGATTGGCCCATTCCAACGTAAGTAGCTCTTCAATAACAGCCTTCCCCTCCCCTACTTCAACTCCAACATCATAATGATATTTTAGACTCTCTTCAGGCTTGACCGTCACATTCCCTGTGATACTCGGAAATGGAACATCAAAATGGGTACGATCTTCATCGCCAATAATAAATCTCTGCTCAACACTCTCAGCAGGGCTTCGTTTTATCCCGATGGATACAGAGGCGACTTGCTCCGTCTCAGGCAAAACAACCACCTTTTCGGTGCCGACTGAAATCCCTTCTAAGTTCTCAGGTACCGTAAGGGTGATTTCCCAATCGCCGATTATAAGCGGTTCTACAGGTGGTTTGCCGAAAAACAGTATGACTAAACCTAGCCCGCCTAATTCTTTCGGTGATAAGGCAAGGGTGATATCCATCTGGTTGCCATCAGAATCAGGCGGCAGATAGATTGCGAACATCTTGTCGGCAAATATTTCCGATTCGCTCCTGTTATCTCGAAAATTTGATAACCTATAGTTGGTTCGTAGCTTCAGATAATAACTCAGGGCATGAAGCGTTCCGAAAAGGCGATCTGCCATTTCCACCATATCATCCAGCGTCTTAAATTCCTTACCTTCAAGAAGATGAAGATATGATTCTTTAAGAAATTTAACTGGATCCGCCAATAACCTTTTAAAATGAGAGAATTTCAGGGTGGGCAGTTTAACTGGCTTGCGAAAAATAATGCTGTCATCATTGGGATCAGTTACAGTTCTCTTTTCAGGAAAAGAAATAATATTTAGCAGAGAGGAGGTATAAAACAGGACGGGGTGGACATGCTCTAGGAAGGCAGTTATCAGCCATGTCTGAAGATCATTACCGAGTTGTTCTAGCTCTTCAGGATGGCCCGATAACTCTTCGTGTAATCCTTTAAGGCTCTGAAAAGTATCATGTACTAAAATCAGCGCAGCAACAAAATCTTTATAATCTTCCGGGGGATTTTCGGTAAGCTCTTCGAGCTTATTAAAATTATATATAAACTCTTTAAAATTTCTTTTTAGTTTTTGACTAATATTAAGTTCGTCATCTCCGAAGGGAAGGTCGTTTAATCTGCTAAGATCCCAGCCTATTCTGTTTAAAAGGTCACGCAGAATTCCCGAGTTTTTTCCTGCCAGACGAAATATCCGAAGAGCTTGTGCCAGTTGTTGAAATATATTCTGCTGATTGGATTCCATTGAAGCTTCTCCTCAATTATTCCATTAATTATGCAGGATTAAAATCTAATTCTATTACATAATGACTTGAATGCTTTTCATTATCGTCATCTTTCCAGTGCAAAATTTGAGAAATTCTTTTACTATCATTGGAAAAATAAACCTCTCCGATATTATTCCTACCTATAATCTCGTCATCAGTCTCATCACCGAAAATATCAGTTATGATTCCAGAGGCGATACAGCGTATTCTTTCTATATCCCACCTCGATCCCCCAGGGCAATTTAGAGGACTTTGCTCTACACGATTTGCTACTATATGCTCGGCATATTCATACGAAGCATTAGTTTTTTTATCCCAAAAAGGAAGAATATATTTTTTCTGTTTGTAGCCAACAAACTGTGCGTGTTTCGTTTTTATATCCTGATTTTTAAGAGCACTGCTGTTAAGTTGGGTAAAAATACTTTTTGCTCCTTTCTTTAATTCAGGGTTACCAGACAACGGTTTGCGCTGATAGTCAATTTTCGATGTATATCCATAATGTACATCTCCAGACAAGAAAATAATTCGTGATAAATTATGTGGTTCTCCTGATATTGTGCTTACGGGGCCAAAAGTTGACAGAGTCGCAAAAAGTTGCCACACAGCATCTTTCTGATATTCCCAGTCTTCATAATCAGCAAGGAGCTTCCCTCCAAACCGAGACATAGATGCCCGATATTCTGAAGCCCACTCAATAGCAATAACTGGAGCGGCAGAGACAACAAAAGTTATTTCGAATGGATTATCTACAGGTTTGTACGGCAATATTTGCGCATCCAAAGCTTCTTTTCCCAAGAGGGCTGGCGCGTTATTGCCATCTTCCAATTCATCTGCATCGCCTTCAACAGGATCACCAGGAAAGTAACGCCATGTTCTTGTATCAAGGACAATAACCTGATATTTCGAACCTGGGACATGGTAGTGCCAGCTCAATGCTTCCGCATTTTCGTGGATAACATGAAGACTTCTCGCCTCCTTGATTTTTTTCACCATATCAGCATCTGCAATCCCCAAGGCCAGCTCTAATGCTTTCTGAACACTTAAATCAATATCTCCAATTGGCCTCCATTTCTGCACAGCTTCAAGAAACTGATATCCTGCTCCGTCTGGATTACCCCACTCAAATTGATCTGGATCATTCCCCCAAGCCTGAAACAATGCATACCCCAACATCCCATTGAGAAGAATGCGGCGACCAAGCTGACTGCCGAAGACATCTACACACCATTGCAAGTTCAAAAACCAATCGTCCGTAATTTCATGGTCATCACAGATCATATAAGTTGAGATGTTGGCCAATGCTTTCCTGACACGAGATAATTTTTTATAAAGATTGTAGATTCTCTGGTCAGTCTCATTGTCAAATTCCTCTTTGTTCCAAACGTTCTGGTCCCAAAGAACTTTTGACCAAACGAATAGATACATCATCCAGTATTCACCTACTGTGAACAAATGATTACCAGACACATCTCCCGCTGTTAGCTTCGCTATTTCCTCAGCAAATTTTTGCCGATTATTTGGCAGCAACCCTTCATCATCTATTTCAATACCCGGCAATTTTTCCTTCCAATCAATAAGAGCCTCGCTCGCATCCATAAGCATTGCCAGCATAGTGGGTGCTACATCATCTGCATAAATTTGATCACCAGTTAAAAAAAGCTGCTGAGGGCGTTTTATTTCCGATGGGTTCTTGACCGCTTCATCAATCAACTCATCAACCTTTGCCAACATATCTTCCCCTTCACCATGAGGTTTACGGCACGAGGAGTGAATAATCCGTAAATCTTTCAATTCCTTTTCAGGAAGCACAAAGGAAGGGAGGCCACTGGAATCATAGCTGATATCAACTGGCATCAGGTCCGTCTCAAGGATCCCCCCCCCTTTCAAACTCTTTTCATCCAACTCATCTACAGGAGAGTTGTTTTCTGTTAGACCATCAAGTGCAACTTCGTCGAAAAACAAATTGTAATAGTAACGCCCCCCCCATGCTAACGAATCTTGTTCATCGTTCTTTCTTGCCGTCACAGCAGTAAGATGCAAATTATAACCAAGAGAAATCGTTGTTGTTGTACCTGAAAATATTTCAACCAAACGAGCATTCTCATCTTCCCCGTAAATGCGTAATGTTACCTTACAAGGTTCTTTTAGTGCGACCCAGACCGTAACCTGTTTTGGTTCAGTCCTTCGAACAATAGGCCCTGCCAAAATAAGGGGGAGTGAATCTAGGCGATCTTTTAATGGTTTGAACTCCATAATTTTTCTCCTGCCAGAAGAACAATAGGAATGAATTTATCTCAGGAAGGAATAAAGTGCCCCTGCTGAGAGAGAGTGGAAGAAGCCTCAAAAACGTAACTATTACGGAACGTGCTGAGACTGCTGAGACTGCTTCAGGAATGGGACATTGGAAATCTTAATTTGACTTTATAAAAAGAATATTCTTAATTAACCTATCATTTGTCAAGCATTTTCTTGCATACTACATAAAAAAAGCGGCACCACCCATGCAGGACAGTACCGCTTCATAAAAAAAACAATTTTAAATTATTTCAGGCTAGAATTACGCCATTGCCTTCTCCAAGGTCTTAGCCATTTTAGTGGTGACAATCTCATCAATATGTTCTGGTGTCCAGATCGCATCCTTGCGTACTGCCTTGCTGGCATTGCCAAAGCTGACCCGTACCTTCTGGTCAGAAACTACGGCCAAGGCCTTTTCCAGCCGATCCTTGATTTCCTCCTGAGACAGGCCTTCAGCCTCACCCAATGGACCAAGCTCGCGCATCCGTTCGGTGAAATCAGTGATCAACTTGACAAAACGCGGTGCCTCAGCAGCTGAAGCCCACTCAAGATCATAACGTTCTTTGCGGATACCCACGTCTTCCAGTATCTTTCTGACCAGCGCATCCACACCCATTGCATCGTAATTACCTACCTGGTAATGGCATTCACCATGCTGTCAACCGCCGGTAAATATACCATCCGCACCCTCAATAAATCCGCGCAGGATAAAGGCCGGATCAACACGACCGGTACACATCACCCGGATGGTACGCAGGTTGGGGGGATACTGAAACCGGGAAACTCCGGCTGCATCAGCAGCTGCATAGCAGCACCAGTTACATAAAAAACCCAAAATCTTGGGACTGAAATCATTGCTCATCAAAACACCTCGCAATTGATGTTTATTGCATATCAGGCTGTAGGGGCTACGGCGCGCCGTGCCCCTACAAGAAAACAACGTTATATCTAAGGCAAGTTACGCCTCAACCGGTTCGTCCGCCTGTATATTACCGAAGGCAGAAATCTGATCCATAATCTGCTCATTGGTAAATCCGCCCATGGCAATAGCAAAGGTCGGACAACGACTGGAACAGATACCACAGGCCTTACAAGAGGCTGCAATGGTACGGGCCTTGCGCTTCTTCTCTTTTTTAAACATTTCAATGGCCCCAAAGGGACAAAGGCTGGAGCAAATACCGCAACCAATACATGTATCCTCTTCAATAACCGAAACGATAGGATCAATCCCTACCTTGCCCTTAACCAGCGGAATAGACGCCTTAGCCGCAGCAGCCTGGGCCTGGGCAATGGTTTCATCCACCGGCTTGGGACCGTGGGCCAGACCGCAAACATAGACACCGGAAACCGGCAGCTCCACCGGTCGCAGCTTAACATGGGCCTCCAGGAAAAAACGGTCATCTGTGAGCGGGGCCTTGAGTAGCTTGCTCAGGTCTTCAGTACCGTCCGGGACAATCCCCACAGACAGGGCCACCATATCCGGGCTCATCTCAACCTCTTCCTGCAACAGGACATCAAAAAACTTCACAGTCAACTTCCTGCCCTTGGGTGACGCTGCAATCTGCGGCTTTTGATCCAGGTCATAGGGAATAAAGATCACCCCCTTGAGGCGGGCCTCACGATAGGCGTCCTCAGCATAGCCGTAGGTGCGCATATCGCGATACAGGACAATCACCTGAGAGGCAGGATTTAGTTCCTTAATCTCGAGCGCATTCTTGACCGCATGGTTGCAGCAAACCTTGGAACAGTAGTTCAGATCATCGCCCCGTGAACCAGCACATTGCACCATAATAATGGATTCCGGTGCCTTGCCATCACCAGCTAATTGTTGTTCCAGCTCAGTCTGAGTAACCACCTTATCATTCTCTTCTAACAGATAGCCATCAGGGCGGTGCTCATGACCGCCGGTTGCCAGGACCACCACACCATGATCAACAGTATGCTCAGTGCCATCTCCTTCAGTAATAACAGAAGAGAAATTGCCGACAAAACCGGAAAAGTCCTTGAGTTCGGCATTGGTCAACACATCAATATGCTTACTTGCCTGAACCTCGGCTATCAGTTTTTTCAGATGATTGGCGGTCTGGTCAGCATCCAGGGTATGGTTCAATAGTCCCAGACTGCCGCCCAATTTCTCGCCCTTTTCCACCAACACGGAATCAAAACCCTGTCCTGCCAAAGTCAAAGCCACTGTCATGCCAGCAATGCCAGCCCCGATGACCAGAGCCTTGGGGGTAACTGGCACGGTCTGCTCCGGTAATGGCCGCATACCTCTGGCCTTGGCTACAGCCATGCGGAGGAGATCCTGAGATTTATCCGTGGCAGCCTCAGGCTCACCTGCATGTACCCAGGAACATTGGTCGCGGATATTGACCATTTCAATGAGACAACGGTTCAGACCAGCATCCCGCAGGGTCTCCTGAAAAAGCGGTTCATGGGTTCGCGGTGAACAGGCAGCAATAACCACCCGGTTCAGGTTATGTTCAATAATTTTATTCTTCAAGGTCTGGACAGCATCAGCAGAACAGGAATACAGGGAATCGGTATGATAAACAACCCCGTCCATCCCCTCAACCGAGTCTTCTACCTTTCGCACATCCACCACAGAGGCTATATTGATACCGCAATGGCAGACAAAGACGCCTATGCGAACTTCTTCGTCCATGGGCTTCTCGTCCGGGTAAGACTTATGAACAATTCCCAGTCCGCGCTGTTGTTCCAGCATCCCGGCCACAATACCGGCTGTTGCTGATGCCTGGGTAACTGATTCCGGGATATCCTTGGGTCCCTGGAACGCCCCGGCCACCACCACGCCTTCTACGCTGGTGTTCAGTGGAGTAAAGGTCTCTGTTTTGGCAAAATCATAATGATTCAATTCAATGCCGGTCATCTCCGCAATACCCTTGGCATCCTTGGGTGCCTCCAGCCCCACAGAAAGAACCACCATATCGTAAGGCTTGAACTCATGTTTGCCGTCCAGAGTAGAGTAGGTCAACCGCAGCTGATTCTCCCAAGGAGTCACACCAGCCACCTTGGCCCGGATAAACTTCACGCCCATGTTTTCGGCCCGCTCTCTGGCCTTGTCAAAATCCTTGCCTTGGGTGCGAATATCCATATAGTAGACCGTGATGTCCACTTCCGGATCATGCTCCTTGGCCACCATTGCCTCTTTAATGGCATACATACAGCAGACCGAAGAGCAGTAGCCGTTATCGCACCCCAGATCCCTGGAACCAACGCATTGGATAAAGGCCATGGATTTGGGATGGCGACCATCGGAGAAGCATTTTACCTCGCCGAGAAAAGGTCCTGAGGCGGTGGTCATACGCTCAAACTCGACAGCGGTCACCACGTCTGGATGCTCTCCGTAGGAGTATTTCTCCAGAGTGGCATCATCAATCCTGCCGAATCCCGGGGACAGCACCATTGCCCCGACTTTGATATCCACCTCTTCCGGCTGCTGACTAAAGTCGATAGCATGACTCTGGCAAACAGGTACGCAGATCTGGCAGGTATCATGCTGTACAGACATACAGGCTGAAGGGTCAATATAATAGGTCGCAGGCACTGCCTGCGCGTAATCGATATGAATAGGACGAGTCAGCGACAGTCCTTCATTGTACGCATCAGAAAGATGCTTGGGGCAGTATTGGGTGCAAAGCCCGCAGGCTGTACATTTGTCCGCATCAATATAACGAGGGCGCTTCCGTACTTTTACGGTGAAGTCGCCTGGTTTTCCGTCCAATGCCAAAAGATCCGCATTGGTGATCATCTCTATGTTTGGAGACCGACCGGCCTCTACCAGCTTAGGTGCAAGTATTCAGAGAGAGCAGTCATTGGTCGGAAAGGTCTTATCAAGCTGGGCCATAACCCCGCCCACAACCGGTGCTTTTTCCAGCAGATAGACGTAATAACCAAGTTCAGTCAGGTCAAGGGCGGTTTGTATCCCGGCGATACCGCCGCCCACGACCATGACTGATCCGGCCCTGTATTCCATTCCTTTTCCCATTGCAGTCTCCAGTGTTTATTGATTGGTTACAAATTACTTATCATGATGACACCGGCATTAATCCATGCGCATCATATTTACCGGATTTAATCTCTTGTACAGCTTTATCCAGTCTTTTTTTATTCGCTTTTGATTTCGAGAGATACGCTGTTTCGCCGTACGCACTGTCGTGATCTACACGTTCTTGAACAAGCTCAAGTATAAATTCTTCAGGTGTCTGGCAGGCACGTCCTGCGATCTTGGCTATTCTTTTTATTAAATTATCCGGGATAGTTATAGATGACATTTTCTACCCTCATATTCTTTGATAATATTGATCAAGTTCAAAGCCTTCTGTGTAGCTCAGTGCTGCTGTAATTTCTTCAATAGGGTTGAGAAAATAAAAATAATCTCTAAAAGAGTACTTAGTATCCTTTTTAAAACGGGAGGATTCCGTTCAGCAATCCTGTTACATATCAACATAACTTCTTAAATGATTGAAATTAATGCTGTGAAACCCTAAGCTGTTACAATACGCAGACAATCTAAAATCATCAGTAATAATAAGGTGTCCAGTGCTTGCCAATTCCAATAATCCTCTGTCGGTTATACCATATTTTATAAACAGATTATCTTTTGATATTTCAGATGAATGTATATATTTTTCTGTTGTTTTCTGTATAAATTCAGCTAATAATATAAAAAAATGTTCCTTATCGTTTCCGGTAAGTTGACCGCCCAGATTACTGACCTCCGTCAGAATATTCGGAGTGGTGAAAAACTTATTAAAGTTACCGAAAAGTTCATCTAAAATTTTAAAATCTTCAACACAATAACGACTATTGGTTTTCTTAAACTTAATAATCAACTGAGGATCAATACGCCCTACGAGATAGACAAGCAGTAAATTTGTATCGACAACTGCAATTTTACTTCTCAGGGGAGAAGTAATTAAATTTATCTGGTTGCTCATAATGCCTGATCTGACATTTTAACAAATGAACCATCTCCTCCTTTCAGTCGTATCTGTTTATATTTTCTTTTTCTTTCCTCAATAGAGGTACCACCTGTAATGGCATTTGCCTCGGTTTTTTTAATTATATGATTTGAATCAAATCCGATAACAACCTTCCAACTATCAGAGCTGTCATCATATTCTATTTCTTCTAATAATCTGTTCGGAAGTTTTTCTCCCTCATAGATGACTTCAAACAGCTCAAAGGCTTTTTTTATGGCGTCTTTAAGCGCAAGCATTTTCTCCTCCTCCGTAACTTCTTGGAGTAATCGGAAATCTTTTCTATAGATTCCAGTATTGAGAGGACGGAAAGTCTATCCTTCTCAAACATAGATCACCTCTTTCTCAAGGTAATCTTTTATAAAAGGCTTAACGTACTTCAAACGGCACAGATCAATCTCTCGATGAAAATAGTTTTTAAATATTTTTTTGAGGCTCGTTTTCTTTTCGTAAATATTTTCAGTTCCGGGATGAAATTCAAGCACAATATCTATGTCGCTGTTTTCATCCTGTTCATTACGGGCAAATGAACCAAACAGGCCGATTTTAGAAATATTATATTCAGTCTGCAACTCCGGGAGTTGCTTTGAAAGAAATGCTAATATGTCATTTTGTTTCAACATAACTTCAGACCGCTATGGACTGTTTGTCAATGCTGCATCAATCGCGGATGTGCGCAATCGCATCCTACTCGACTTCATACCTTGTCGTTTAATGCCTTCAGAACTTTTTCTACATGCTTGACCTCTTTGAAAAGTTCTGCTAAGGATTCTTTAGCTTGAACAATTGTACTTTTTAATTTTTCAATTTCATTTTCTAAGTATGCTGAACTATGTTGTTGCTCATAGGTGAGTAAATATGCTTCATGTGCGCAACGATTTCTTTCTTTTATTAATTTCTCAATTTTACTAGCGAGCTTTTTGTTGTTAGAAAACTTTTTAAATTTCCTTAACAGAGTACCAAGAGCGTCTTTTTCTAAATCTTTATATGTACAATTAAAAGGTATATGACCTGTCACTTTATTGGTAATGATGTTGTAACAGCATGAAATGTACATCCGGAAAGCTTCTTCGATAAACTGAAATTCCATCAATGATTGGGAAGCGAGATCAAAATACTCTTCATTTTTGCTCTTTGTATTATCGCTCATCATTTTAAGAAAAAATTTACCTTTTTAAAAGCGGCCTACTCACCTTCTGGCTATAATCTCCCCACGTCCGAAAAAAAAACTCAGGACCAAACAGCCCCATCATCCGATGGACGACAGGGCTGCATTGTACAAAACTAAACTGCACCGTCAGCCCCGATTTAAGCAGCCGGTTTCCACTCCTTAAGGAATGCAGGTAGATGCCCGGCCTCACGCGGCCCGATCGTGATGGTCCAGTCAGGCAGCTCTTCTTCCAGCTCACCCTTGATGGTTGCCAGATATCCGGGAATGATCAACTCCCGATGCTTGACCTTATCCAGAATTCCTGACTTATTGACAAACATGGCGATCAGATCAGCACCGAATTTACCGGCGGCCCAAGCTGTGAGCACGGACAGACCTTCTGTATCCTTAATCAGTAGCCAGCTGGGCACCTTGGAACCCTCAATCTCACCGGACACGATAAAGTAAGTCAGAGAGAAGTTACAGGTAATCAGCACCGGAGAATTCTCATCCGGCCCGGTAATCGGGTAGATGTCCTCAGCCACAACCATCGGACGTTGCGGATCAGTAAAGATGTTTAACTGCTCAAGCAGGAGCGGAAACAGCACATCACCCTGAATATCCGAGAACACCGTAATACCTGCGTACTTGGCAATCAGGACAGAGCCGATCATGGCCTCCATCATCAAGTCATCACACATCTCGCAGGGAAAGGTGATAGTCGGAAAGCCGAGGGGTTTGAATTTCTCCTTGACCGCAGAGCGTCGGGCAACGACATTATCCTCAAAGGCTCCGCGCAGGGTTCGAGCACCGGTATCAATAACCATGTCCTTGACTCCGGCGGCAACCAGCTTGTCCGCTGTCTCCACCAGATTATCCATGTTCTTGCCCTTCACACCGATAACACAACCGGTATCCTTGGCAAGATCGACAAAGGCATCCGCATTCTCGCTAGTGGCACCGTAGAGCAGAGGCTTATTATCACCGCAGGCTTCAGCTCCGGCCTTGAGGTTGTCCACGTTATCACTCATCAGAATGATGGCCTGCTTGGGAGCACCTTCCATGACCTTTTTGGCCATGTCTGCCAGCGATGCGCCGCCATTATCCTTAATGGCAACCAGATTGTTGCGCATCATCACGCCAACACGCTCGTACTCGAAATCGTTGGCCCGCTTGATCTTTCCATCAATTGAGGCCGCATCCTCATCCGTAGCAATCAACACAGCCAGACCGGTCTGGTTCTCAAACCGCTTCTCATGCCGGAATTGACAGGTTTCACCGCCTGCAGTGAACTGAGCATCACCGGTACCGATTTTGACGGTACGAATCGGCGGGGCTGATGCCTCACCAATGGTGGCCTTTGCCTCATCACTGACATAAGGACATGTTTCGATTTCAGCCTGCCCGGCAGCCACTTTCATGGCAAAGGCGAGACAGGTAGGTATGTCACACTCGCCGCAATTCTTCTTGGGCAGCATCTTGAGAATCTGTATACCGGTTAACGCCATTATCTATCCTCCTGTTCAAAAACCAGAATCAGAACACCGGGGATACATTTTCCTATCCGCCCGGTAGCTGTAATTTATTCTTATTTATTCGCTTTAATTATGCTTGCCGGTATCGGCTTGGCTGAACAACCAGTTCAATACCTCAAGGATTTTTTGTAAATTTTCTGTGGCCGATATCCACGCAGGATCTTTTGTAAAAATATTGTTCTCAAACTTGCCGAACTCCCACGCCTTGCCGGTTGTCATCACACCATAGCAAATCTCTGCACCCTGCAACGAGGCCGCATACATTTCCGCCAAAGTCTACGCCCAGCCTTCATTCCATTTTTCCTGCTTGGCCTCCATAATGCACAGAGGCGGCACAGCCATAACTCCATATTTTGTTTTCGGTGCGATCAGGTAATCCGGCTCACCAACTAAATTCTGTTCCTGATCAACGTGAAAGGGAACATGCGACCAAACAAGGAGCTGTTTGTGTTGTTCCGACACTGCATCTAATATCTGGCTGATAATATGCTCGCAGATGGAAAACTCGTTAATAAAATAGGCATCTTCCCGTAATTTATATTCAATACGGGTAAAATATATTCCGGTACCTGAATTTCTTTTGTTTCTATAAACGATTCAGCTCGTACTTCGATATCAAATTTCTGGCTTACTTCACCGACGGATTTGAAGCTGCTGTAGAGCATGGTAGGATTTCAACTTTAACGTACAGGCTTCGGGGGAGGCGAAACAACCCGACGCCCTCGCTTTCCTTGTTTTTTCCTTATATCTTGACAGATTGCATGGTGATCATAATTAAATCGCCTTGCATACTCATCACGATATTTATGGATTTCAGCCACAATTGAATCTTCCCACTGAACATCGTAATCGTTGTGATCAAGCACGTACAATTTGATTTGGTGAATACATTTTTTCTAAAAAACGCCCTAATATATCATTCCGTAATACTTTTTCCGTTTGGGCCTTATGCGCTTCTTTATCTGACAATCCTGCAAACTCTTTTTCTATTTGTTGCTGAATTTCCCATTTCATTTTCACGCAATCAAACGTTTTCTTTTTCATCATCGCCAACATAATTTGACTGCTTCAACTTGATCTCTTTACGCACCTGTCTTGCAGCGGCGACAAGTTTATCCTGTGTTTTAGCAAATGAGCTGTTCCAACGTGCCTCGTCCTTCAGGTCTTCAATGTATTCCGGCACATGTTCAACCACGTTACTTGCCTCAAGTATTTCGATACCTATTATTTCTCTGTTTTCATCCAGTTCCAAGGTGATATTAGGACTGACTTCCGCACTGCCCCTCTCCGGCCCCTCGGATATGACGATGTGCATTATGTCTTCGTCTTTATAATAATTAATCTCCATTAGATAAAGGGCATTCAGCCAATGCTGCGGATATTGTATGTTCAGTTGATCATGCACCTTTAAAAAATTATCTTCTAGTTAATGTGCCACAGCCCTTGGCCCTTCCCTTAATTCAGGATTTGTTTTAAGCATATCAATCGGCATTTTTAAATGTTCTTTTGATCTTGCATAGATAAATCGTTCAGCGGAAATTACCTGAAGTGAGTTAGAAAACTCTACATTTTCTGGCAATTGCGCTACTGGACTGCCGTTTATCAAAACATTTTGATATTCATTTGAAAGTTGCGGTGTACGGCTAACTAACTCAGAAAGCGCAGGGCATAACGCTCTAATTGTATATTCAGGAGAGATTGGCATATAAATCTCTATCCCCTCATTGCGAATACCTAAATTTCCACGACCTGCTCTCTCAAACATATTGTGTCTTGTAATCGGGTTGTCCGATATTATGTAAGCAGATTGACTTGGAGCTTTACACAAAGACCAAACTTTCTCTTGAAGAATTTTTGCAAACTTTGGAACATTTTTCATAAACTTTAAGGAAGATAACTTAGCATCTTCAACTCCATACTCACCAATCGTTTTAGGATCATTTGGATGTACTTTTATGTCCGCACCCCATTTATCAATCATTATTCGCCTGAAATTTTCCATTCCCACTCTAACTACAGGCGATCTTGCTAACTGAACAGCTACAAAATACGATAATCCAACAAGCTCAGGCTTATCCCTGAACAATTTACCGGATTTATTGATTCGGGAAAGCAATGGAGCAACATAAGATTCGGTCTTTCCGAGTAGCTGTTCGATATCAATATTGTTTGATAACTCTTCATGTTCATAAAAATAATTTTCATGCCCAATATCTTTGATTGAAGATTGAAAAACCTTTCCGGTTGACTTATCTAATACCCAAATTTTTTCTCGCCTTTTTTTTCCTGTTCCAAACCTTCTTAAAAGAAACTGCGGAACATAATGCTGTTTTTTAGTCGTAGTCATGGTACGATAATCAGACTGAGAATCGGGGGAAGAGCAACTCCGCCCCTGATTCTCCCACTACAGTTGAGGTTGAGATCACCCCATCGCCGTTTCCATCTCCAGCGCAGGATGACCTTTTTCCTTGAGGAACTCAAGAATTTCTTCCTCAGTGGTGCCCTGCTCTTCTGTGGCGATCATGTCGTACAGCTCCGGCACTCCCTCATGCTCGCATAAGGCCTTGAGCTTCTCGCTGATCTCATCCTTCATAATCTTGGGCATCCAGACCACCCGCTTGATCCCGCCTTCGGCCTTGAACAGCTTTTTACTGGTCATGTAATGCTTGGACACGCCCATGAAACCAGGAGTCTGCATACCACCGCCAGCCATACCGGCCAGCGTGGTGAACTTCATACCGGACGGAGTCATACCCATGTAGTCACGGTTAACTACCATGATACCGTTACATTGCGGAAGCATGGCAGCAATGGCCTCAAAGCAACCGCAGGCGGTCATAGGATTGTTCATCAAGGAATAGCAGCTGACCTCAGCGACAGCACCCCGTGAAGCCTGATTAACAAACTCGTTAATACCAGTAAAATAGCCGTTATCAGGGTCAGTACATTCGCCTTTATCAATGGGCTGATTCGGGCCAGTGGGGTTGATCTGAAAAGAGGCCTTACCGTCCAGCCAGTTATAGGCACCGCACATCCCGATACGTTCTGGAGTAATCACACAAACATGGCTGGGTGCAAAAGACTGGCACAGAGTGCAGGAGTAGAATACATCTTCGGTCTCATCGGTCATAGAGCCAAGGCGCAGGTCACGTTCTTCATACACCTGCTTGGCAAGCTCCATAACCTCTTCCACCTGTTCTTGAACAGTAGATATCTTGACCTGGACTTTATCAAGAATAGCTCCAAATTCCTGATGCAGTTTTCCGTGCAAAACCACACCGAGATGTTTAAAAGAAAATCCTTTCTCCACAGCGGCCTTGCCGATACGCACCCACATGATGTTACGCTGACCGATATGCATGATGCCCTGGATATAGTTCATCAGATGATGGAACTGACGCTCCAGAATCGGCTCAAAGTCGGATTGCATTTCACGACCGGCCACCTCAACCAGAATAGAAATAGGCAGGTTCTGTCCTTCTTCAATGTCAGAAATGTCCGGGCCGTCCAAAGTGACCAAGCCGTCTTCCACCTCGTCCATTTCCTTGGAGATCAAGACCTCTACACCGGTAGTTCGGCCACCACCACATTCCATAAACAGATCGTCCTTACGAATACGCTCACCTTCAAAGGCCGGGCCAAAGGACATAGGGATATCAATCTTGCTCACATTGACCTTGAGCCCGCGCACCTCAATGGCCTTCTGGACAATCTCGTCATGGGGCACATCAGAGACCACATGCTCGTACGTGCAGACACCAGTGGGCAGAATCTCGGGAATAGCATAATCGGAAATAGTGGGGAAGCCCCAGTTAATGGCACCAGCAGCATTAGCATACCACTCATCACTCACCTGACCAAACGGCATAACAAAGGCATAGGTTCTGTCCTTATTATAAATCAAGTTGCCTCTGGAGTCACCCGGCTTGATACCACCAAAGGCCATAGCCACACGACAGGCAAAACCAATGGAAAAAACCACCGAGGTATACCGCTTACCAAAGGGCACCAAACGGGTATTCCAGCCCACCTGTACCCCGTTCTTTATCAACAGATCCGGCATAAAATTACCGTCAGACTCTGTGTGCATGAAGATATAGAGGTTTTTCTCCTGCAATTCCAAGGCTATCTTGGAGGCAACTTCGGGATCTTCCGGTGAACCGACAATAGCGGCAAAGCCCGGAGCAGTGCCGTCAACAAATTCAACACCGCGCTTTCGGAAGATAACGTCATCCGCTGCGCCCAGCCAGATATTATCTGCTGTGGGGTCTTCGGTCTTGGTGTAGTAATCCGGTGAATTCAGGTAATCAATGGCCTCGTACATTTCTTCGGCAAAATAGGTCGCCATACCCGCATCCAAGGCAGGCCCCAGATACGGCAACCACATATCCTCGGTAACAACAGCAGGTAAAAGCGACCGACATTCCTGAAAGATATCTTTCATATCACCGAGTCTTTCCACCTTGGCACCAAGCATGGAATAAATAATCGGCAGGTAATAAGCAGTATTGGGAAAGGAAACTTCCTGTTCAGGGCCGTATTTCTTTAAGGCCTCTTCGTAGGAGGCTTCAGCCATATCCACGATTTTTTGGGCACCGCGTATCGCTGCGGAGCAAATGATCTTTGACATTGAGACAACTCCCTTATGGTGTAGAGGGTTCAGCGTTCAAAACGGGATTTTATTTCGGGCAATCCCCTAGCTGGCCAGACCGTTAATGAGGGCCTTGGTCATATTGACCGCCTTGGGATGGCGCATGATCAAAACTTCACCACCAGAAACCAGCATACAGGATGCAGTGATGGCTTCCATCATAACACCTCGATTTTCCTGGTCACCCAGCATCTCATCGGTGGGTAGCCCAGCTTCTTTTGCCTTCCACACCTCACGCCCGAGATTACAGATCATCGGCACCTGAAGTTTTTCATCTTTCTGGGTCAAAGCGGCTATGCGTATACGCTCCATAACCGAGTAGGTGTATTCAATACCGTAACCCAAGGCACCAACTGAGGGATCCATCATCACCGTATCAAGCGGTACACCGAGATTTTCCAAAAGAATATTCAGTTGCTTGGCCAGATTAACATCAATAGGCGATGCAGCAACCATAGGATGCTGAAAAGCCATAGCGGTTGCCCCGACAGCACGATAGTTGGTATCCTCCAGAGGAGCCAGACAGACCTTCCTGTCACCGATCAGCGAGGTTACCTCACGTAAAGTCTCGGTATCCTTTTCTGCATTGCCGCAACCCCAAACAATGATCGGCACATCAACCGCCTCAATCACTGCTGCTGCATCTTTAGCTGCATCTGCTGCTGAACGATTGGCACCATTGGGATCTGTCCCATTGAGCCAGATATTCAAGGCATCTGCCTTGTACACATCAACACATTTCTTTGCCCAATCCACCGGGCTATCCATAACATCGTCAAAATATTGGGTCAAGGTGTCAGGCCAGTTATCAGGCCGGGTATCCATGATCTCCATAGCGATGAGCGGCTTATTGCCCAACTCGCCTTCAAAGAGATGGAAGGGCAGAGAAGTGGAACCACCCACGGTTACTGCATTATCTCCATTACCAAGACTTACCTCACGAATTGCACCAGAATAATCAACCTTATAGCTGGAAGCTGGTACCTTAGTGGTCCGATCAGCAAAAGGCGTATCCTCAGTGGCCAGAACCGGGGCATCAAGATCCGAAGGTGCGGCAGCTGGAGCCGCCTTCTTTTCCGCCTCTGCTTTTGCCTTGGCTTCAGCCTCCGCCTTAGCAGCAGCTTCTGCGGCAGCCTTTTTCTCTGCTTCAGCTTTGGCCTTTGCTTCCGCCTCTGCCTTGGCAGCAGCTTCCGCTTGAGTTTTAGCTTGAGCCTCTGCATCCGCCTTGGCTTTGGCTTTGGCTTCTGCCTTGGCAGCAGCTTCGGCTTGAGCCTTTTTCTCGGCCTCTGCTTTAGCGGCAGCATCATCAGTTTTTCCTTCAACCGCCGGGGCTGCAGGAGCGGCAGATGCAGAACTTGCTCCAGAAGATTGTTGGGGCAGGCCCTCTGGTTCTTTATTTAAGACCGCAGCCGCATCAATAAATTTCAGCAGAGCATTAAACTGATCTTCACTCAGACCATAGGCTTTTTTCAAGGCATCAAGTCCTTGGTTCACCGATTCCAACGCCGCACGGCGTCCTTGTTCATTCATCGCATGTTCTCCTGCATCATCTGCCGCCTGTCCGCTCGCGGCAACAGTTTCACTTGTCACTGCGCCGGACTGTGCAGCCTGTTCGGCAAGAGCAGCAGCTTCACTACGGGCAGCAGCTATAATTTTTTCAGCTTCAACCTTAGCCTGTTCCAGCACATCATCAGCAGCGCCTTGGTCAGCAGCTGATTGTATTTCAATACCTTCTCTGCTTTCAGTCTGGGGCATCGCTGTTGCAGCAACCTCTGCCGCATCATCATCAAAAGTCGGACGTGGGAGCAGACCTGCTTTTTCACAAATTTCAGGAACCGCTTCTTCCCATTCAATGGCCATGACATGAACACCTGCCACACCGGGAATTTCTTTGACCTGATTGATAATATCAACGCAGATATTGATGCCTTCCTGCTTTTTATCCTTTGCCCCCTTCATTCGATTGATGACCTCATCGGTCACGTCCATGCCCGGCACAAATTTTTTCATGTAACGGGCCATACCCAAAGATTTGGGCGGAGTGACACCGGCAAGGATATAGGCCTTTTCATGGAGCCCGAGTTCCCGGGTCTTTTTCATGAATTCAGCAAAGCGATCCAGATTATAAATTATCTGGGTCTGGATAAAATCAGCCCCATTTGAAATCTTTTTTCCCATCCGCACTGCCCGGAACTCATGGGGATAGGCAAAGGGATTGGCAGCAGCACCAAGGAACAGATCAGTTGTCTTGCCCTTGAGATCCTCGCCGCACTGAAATTTTTTCCGGTCCCGCATATCCCGGATCATCCCCAACAGCTGGATGGAATCCATATCAAAAACGCCTTTTGCACCTGGATGATTGCCGAATTTCTGATGATCGCCGGTCAGGCAGAGCAGGTTTTTCAAGCCTAAAGCAGATGCAGCAAGCAGGTCTGATTGCATACCGATTCGGTTTCTGTCACGACAGGTCATCTGGACAACCGGCTCCACCCCTTCGGCCTGGGCCAGCAGCCCGGCACCAATGGACGACATCCGGACGATTGCTGTCTGACAGTCGGTAATATTGACCGCATCCACATTACCTTTCAGGATCCTCGCCTTTTCTCTGACCACATCAGGGTCACTGTTCTTCGGCGGCCCCAGCTCACCGGTCACGGCAAATGCGCCGCTCCTGAGCACCCGCTCCAAATTGCTCCCCGATTTCATCAATCCTCCTCTATACCTGATATACCTGATCCGCCCTGGGGTCAGAAATTTGTTCTGGTGAACTCAATGCCTTGCTTGTTTACCGTAAAGGCACGATGCGCCGTGCCCCTACACCGTCGACCGTATCAATGTCCGGTCTCAACCGCCGCAACCCGCACCGGCAATTCCCTTACCTGCCTCCAGCTCACGGCGCATAGCCATATCCATGAGGACACGCTCTTTCTTCTTATTGATACCCAAAGCCTCACGCTTACCATCAATGGCCGCAATCATGGCCTTGGCAATATCCATCGGCTCGCTGGCAACACCCCAGCAGGCACCAAATTCCTCTTTAATCTCTTTAAGGAGATACTCAGAGAACTTCTTTGCTCCGCTGATGGGCAAATCCTGGAAAATAACATGGGCACCGCTGGCAACAAAGTACTGACCAATGGCCACCGCTTTTTCACTCATCCACAGAGGTGCAGAACCGACTGCTGGCAAATCAGCGATATCATCTCCCAAGCCACCTTCCTTAACCATAGCGGTCAAGGCAATAAGGAGGCGAGAGTTATCCACACAAGAACCCACATGAAGCACTGGCGGCATACCCACGGTCTCACAGACCTCACGCAGTCCGTCTCCGGCATATTCTGTGGCAGCCTCTGGCCGCATCAAACCGCGTTTTCCGAGAGCCTGGGCCGCACAACCGGTGGCCAGCACCAAGACATTATTCTTGATCAGCTCTTTGGCGATTTCAAAATGGACATCATCGGAATGCTTATAATGCTCGCAACCAACCAAGGCTCCAACACCCCGGATGCGACCGTTGATGATATTGTCGTTCAGTGGGCGATAGGACTGACGGAAGCGACCACCGAGCATGTAGTTGATGGTCTCATGAGAAAAACCAACAACCACATCAAATTTCTTATCTTTGGGGATATAGTACTGACCCCGCTTCTTGAAGTTGGCAATGGCGTGAGCAAGAATCTCTTTGGCTGAATTATAGGCATCATGCTCATCAAACTGAATATGAACACCATCCGGCATTTTGGCTCGGTAATTAGTGGTGACGATATCAGTATGCATGCCTGCCACGACCTGCGCAAGTGATTGCATAACACACTGCACATCCACAACCATCGCTTCTACAGCCCCGGTGGCCAGAACCATCTCCTGCTGAATAAAGGAACCTGCTACGGGAATACCTCGACGCATCAAAATCTCGTTTCCAGTACAGCAAACACCGGCCAGATTGATTCCCTTGGCACCAGCCTTTTTTGCCAAGGCCAGCATTTCCTCGTCTTCCGCTGCCAGACAGAGAGACTCCGCCAGCAGTGGTTCATGACCATGAACCGTGACATTAACCATATCTTCCCGGAGCACACCAAGATCAATTATGGCTCGCTTTGGCACTGGCGTACCGAACATAATATCGGTCAGCTCGGTGGAAAGCATGGAAGCCCCCCAACCATCAGCTAAGGCGCAGCGGCTGGACTGCTTGGTGATATTACGATATTCCTGATCCACGCCCATATGGGTGCGGTGCATCAGTTCCACAACCTCACGATCCACAGAGCGAGGTTCAACTCCTTGCTCCTTCCAAATCTTTTGCTGTTTTTTTGGAGCCCGCTTGAGCATGGTCAGAGGTTCATTATCCTGCTTACCAAACTCAGCCAAGGCACGCTCACCCAGCTCAATTGCAATCTCGTTCTTCTCCCGATCCTCGGTTTCGATCCCAAAGAGCTGTGCCATTTCATGCAGTTTTGCCACATCCTTGATCTCATGTGGCGTTTCCCCTTTTGCTGTGGCAATGAAACCGCGTACCATTTCACGGGCATGATCGGTATGGGCGGATGTACCAGCCGCCACGGTACGGGCAAAATTTCGGGCCGCAACCGTATCCGCTGTGGCACCGCAGATTCCAACCATAGATTCAACACCATCAATGATCTGACAGGGCCCCATATTGCAGTTACGACAACAGGTACCTCCTGAGCCGAACAGACAGGCGGACATTCCCCGATCTTCAATACGGTCATAGGCAGTACGAACCTGCTTGGCAAGATCCTGATTCAGCAGGTCGCGTGTTGAGCTGGCGGTTATATCGTTACAGCTTTCGCAGCGATTAGGCTTGGCCATAGTACGGTCTCCTCAAAAACTGAAGTCTGAGCACAGGCATCCTGACGAACACCTGTTTCCATCTCTTTTATTTTTTATAGTAGGGGCGAATCCCTGTGTTCGCCCTTACCTATCAGGCAGGCACAGGGGCCAGCCCCTACAAATATTCCTTACGCCAGTCCGGCAAACTGTTTCGCAGACTGTACAGTGTTCTTCATCAGCATGGTAATGGTCATGGGACCAACACCACCCGGTACCGGAGTGATGGCAGCAGCCTTTTCTTTAACTGACTCAAATTCCACATCACCGGCCAGCTTGGCCTTGCCGGATTCAGTCACTCCGATGCGGTTCACACCCACATCAATAACAACCACGCCCTCTTTGACCTGATCCGCCTTGATCATATTGGCAACCCCAGCAGCAACGATCAGGATATCAGCCCGCTTAGTATGAAAGTCCATATCCTTAGTCCGGGTGTGACAGAGGGTGACTGTGGCATTACCTGCCTCACGTTTTTGTAACATCAGATTCGCAACCGGTTTACCCACAATATTAGAACGACCAACAACCACCACCTCAGCTCCAGAGGTCTCCACACCGGAGCGGGCAAGCAGCTCCAGGACACCGTGCGGTGTACAGGGAAGGAAGCATTGTTCTCCCAGCACCATACGCCCTACATTGACCGGATGGAAACCATCCACATCCTTATCTGGATTAATGGCATTCAGAACTTTAGCCTCATCAATATGTTTTGGCAAGGGCAACTGCACCAGGATACCGTGAATTTTTTCATCGTTATTGTATTTCTCCACCAAAGCCAGCAAATCCTCTTCACTGGTCTCGGCATCCAGAGTCTTTTGTTCAGAATGGATCCCCAGAGCATGGGCTGTTTTATTTTTCGCTGCCACATAGGATTGCGAAGCAGGATCTTCGCCCACCAGGATAGTAACCAGACCCGGAACCACCTTATCCGCCAGCGCGGCAACTTCCTTTTTCAGTTCTTCCTTTATCGCCTTTGCGGTTTCGGTTCCGCTGATGATCTTTGCACTCATGGCCGCTCCTTAAAATAAAAAATAGCCCGCATGTGATCAGATTCAGGTGCTCACATACAGCAAACCGGCAAAGATAAGATAGCCGGTTTATTGATTGTTTAATAGTAACTTCTCTTGATAATAAATGACTATTATATTCTTTTTTACTTTGTTTTTCAAGCTGAATTTCATTTTCGTAAGAAGTAACTCACAGTTTTGTGGTGCCTAATTCAAAGGACTTTCCCAAAGGGAATTATTACCAACTGATTCAATATCACTTAAAATATGGATAATTCTTCTCTCAAATATCTCACAATGTGTCACAAGTAATATTTTGCAATCCTGTAAGCTTTTCCCGCTTCCAGGCACAAAACAGCAACACAGCAATCCCCTTCAAGATCCCCCAAATAACCTATTGACTTTCAAACTGTTGTGCTGTATCCCTTAACAGAATCCTTTTGATAAAGGATATGCATGATCAACAAAAAAAAACAAATCAAACCATCCTGGGACTCTTTTTTTACATTTTTGCGATTTTTCACAACAACACACCAACTGGAGCTGAACAATACATGACAACAGCAAACCCAACAACCCTGCTTATGCTCGGCGACTCGTTGGTTGAGTGGGGTGATTGGGAGGTCTTACTTCCTGAACTCCAGGTTATTAATAGCGGTATTGCCGGAGAGCATACTGAAGAACTCTCTGCACGCCTGGCCAACGAGATTGACACTGTCCTTGCTGACAGACCAGAACCAGAGTATATTCTGATTATGACAGGGACCAACAACCTGCTCATGGGCAACAGCTACTTCCCTGCAATTCTGGGAAGCATGCTGCCACGTTTGATTGATCTCTGCCCAGGAAGTATGATTACCCTGAACTCAATCATGCCCATGCAAATACAAGGTCTGCCCCAGGAATCCATTCAGGCAACCAATGATGAACTGCGCAACGTAGCAGAGCAAAGTAAATGCTGGTTTCTGGATATAACCACGCCATTTACAGAACAATGCCTGCCTGTGACCAAGCCCTGCTTTCTCAACGACGGGGTTCATTTAGCCACCCGTGGCTACCAGGTCTGGGCCAAGGCCATTCAAGGGCATCTTGCAGCACTGCAACAAGATATGCAAGAAACAACATAAGCACCACAGAGGGTTGCCCCTGCTTCGCCACTTGCACGGCCAGTAAAGCCTGTAAGGGCCAAGGCAAGGACAACAAAATCCAACGTTACTTTTTTGTGAGGTTCAATATGATCAGGAACAGAAAAACATTGCACAAAGCCATAGGGTACGGAATTGTTCTGGTGGCCATGTTCGTCTTTGCGGGCACTGGCTATAGCCGCAGTTCCTGCAACACCTGCCAAACATGTCCCCAGCCTACCAAACCTGCACCTGAAGAGTTTGCTGAGTTGCAATACCGGGACGGATATCCCGGTCCTCGACTGTACAAACGGCAGCAGGTAAAAAAACTCCAATGTATGCTCACGGCCCTGGGATACTGCTCCGGCCCCATTGATGGCTGGTACGGCAAGTCAACCTCCCGAGGCGTTATGCTCTTCCTTGCTGATACCTTTCAGGATATCGGGAAAGGACACAAAATTACCACAGAGCAATGGGATTATCTTGAAAACTGGGTGGGTTCACGTTGCACCAAGTATGACAAGAAAGAACGGTATCGCTATAACTACCAGGACTACCGGCAGGAAGCACAGCAGTACCAATATCAGCATTCCTACAAGTATCAATATTGATATTATTGATACTGATGCTGTAGTACGGGCATACCAGGTTCTCTGTTGGTATGCCCTTCCTTCCTGCTCTTCCTACCCGAACACTTCCTTCTGCTAAACAATAGCGCTATCCAGAAAATAAAGGGCAGACGTCCTCCCCTACTCTGCTTCATTGGTCTTTCCCTGCCTGCGCAACCTCCGCCAACGAAACCATAAACCGAATCCGCTCAGAATCAGACCTCCGGCAATCACCGCATAGCGGGCAAGCTGCACATCAATCTTGACCAGGGCAATCAGCACCAGCAACAGCCCCATCCCGATCAACGCCCAATCCGTGGCAACGGCAAAGGCATGGCTGATCTTGCGCCCAAGTTCCTGTAATAAATCCATCAGGTCCGCTCCACTGTATATATCAAATCCTTGCCCTGTTCCTTCACAGCAACAGCACGCCCGTCATTAAAGGCAATAACCCGATCCATCCGCTCAGCGATCTTTTTCTCCACAACAAAACTGAACTGTTCTCCGGTGTGCATCTGTTTGAGACGTAACCTTACGTCCTTAAAACCCTTTCAACAATCACCACGATAATCCGGCAGCCCTTCTTGTGCCAGTCCTTTTTCTTGTTCCATGATTACGGCTTCTGCCCCCTGCTCTTCTCTGACTTCTTCTCCTGCACCCACGGTCTGATCACAATGGTGGAAATGGCATTCTTGGGCGAACCATCAATCAGCTTATCCGAATAGGTCAGATAAATAAGGGTATTGCGTTTGGAATCATAGAAACGCACCACCTGCAATTTTTTAAAGAGGATGGAGGTGGATTTGCGAAAGACCTGCTCTCCGTCGTCCTTGCCGTTACGCACATCCTCGGGCAGAATGATCGGCCCGGTCTGGCGGCAGGCAATGGACGCATCGGATGTGTCTTCGGCCAGGCCCACAGTACCCTTGATGCCGCCGGTCTTGGCCCGGCTCAGATAGCAGGTTGCCCCCTTAATATCCGGGTCATCAAAGGCCTCGATCACGATCTTATCATTGGCTCCGATAAGTTTAAAGGTGGTGCCGACCTCGCCGACAATCTCTGCCTGACCAGCTGCAGCGGTGACAAACATGACAGCCAGTGCAGTACCAATCCTCCACGCCACCTGTCGATACAAGGTAGGGGCAAGTCCCTGTGCCTTCCTTTTTCCCATAAGATATCTCATCACATTTTCCTCTGTTAAAATTTATCGGCCTGCATGCATTCGATTAACTGCACTGAGCAGGGCCTTGATGGATGAAATAATGATATCAGTGTCCACCCCAGCACCCCACCAACTTTCCCGGCTACCGTTCTCCCGTTTATCCAGCAGCTCAATATAGGTGACAGCCTTGGACGAGGCCCCTTCAGTGAGGGAATGCTCGTCATAAGAATGAAAAATGAAATCCAGGTCTGTTTCTGCCTTCAAGGCAGCGCACATGGCATCCAGAGGACCATTGCCGCTTCCCTGAAGACGCTGCTCTTTATTGCCGGTTTCACCTATTCCAATAACCGCCTCAATATCTGCTGTTGACCCTTTCTCCTGCTGATCCATATGGCGTTTCACCACATGAAACTCCTTGAGTCGATAATAACCGTCCTCCCGGAGATATTCCCGCTCAAACACAGCATACACTGCTTGATGGGATAATTCATCCCCAACCTTTTCGGTTTCTTCCTGCACCACCCGGCCAAAGCCGGGCCGCATATTCTTTGGCAATCTATAGCCAAATCGACTCATAATATAGGCAGCCCCGCCCTTACCGGACTGACTGTTAATGCAGATAATCGACTCATAACTGCGGCCCACATCTTCGGGATCAATAGGTAAATAGGGAACGGCCCAGATACCGGATACATCGTCGGCCACAGCATCCATGCCCTTGCTGATGGCATCCTGGTGGGAACCGGAAAAGGCGGTGTAGACCAAGTCGCCTGCATAGGGATGACGGGGATGAACCGGCAAATCCGTACAACGTTTGTACACATTAGTCACCCGGTTGATGTTGGAAAAATCCAATTCCGGGTTCACTCCCTGACTGAACATATTCAAGGCCAGAGTGATGATATCCACATTGCCGGTGCGTTCGCCATTGCCGAACAGGGTGCCTTCGACCCGATCAGCACCAGCCATCAGGGCCAGCTCGGTTGCGGCTACAGCACTGCCCCGGTCATTATGGGCATGGAGACTGATCAGGGCACAGTTACGGTTTTTCATATGGCGGATAAACCATTCAATCTGGTCAGCATAGATATTGGCAGTTGCCATCTCCACGGTCGCAGGCAGATTGAGGACCACCGGACGTTCCGGGCAAGGCTCCCAGACCTCCATCACCTTTTCACAGATATCCAGAGCAAAATCAAGCTCTGTTCCAGTGAAACTCTCTGGCGAATACTCATAACGGACATCTCCGTCAAAACGTTCTGCCTCTTCCCGGATAACCTGGGCCCCCTCCATCCCAAGCCTGGTAATTTCCTTTCTGTCCATCTTAAACACCACCTGTCGCTGCAAGGTGGAGGTGGAATTATAGAGATGAACAATGGCCTTGCGGGCACCCTGCAATGCGGCAAAGCTCCTGCGAATCAGATGCTCACGGGCCGGTGTCAGCACCTGCACGGTCACGTCTTCCGGGATCAGGTTATCTTCAATGAGCAAGCGGAGAAAATCAAACTCCACCTGAGAGGCTGCCGGAAAGCCCACCTCTATTTCCTTGAATCCCACATCCACCAACAGTTGGAACATTTCCAGCTTCTGCTCCAGATTCATGGGCTGACGCAGGGCCTGATTGCCGTCACGGAGATCAACCGAGCACCAGCGCGGTGCCTCAGTGATGGTCTTGTCAGGCCAGGTGCGATTGTGCAACGGCACTGTCGGGTAGGGACGATATTTCTTCAATTTATCAGCCTGCATGGTTGTATCCTCTTGTACACGTTTAAAATACCCGATGCATTATTCCGGCCTGCAAGGTTGCCGGGCGAACCGGAAAAAAACAAAAAAAAAGCCACGGTTCATGCGCTGAACCGTGGCCGTTGGGTCAATCTTCTTTCTGAAAGTCAGAACAGACCTCGCCCTTCCGCCACAGTTGCGCTGTGCAGTCCTGAAAGGAGAAGAAGGGTGTAAAGGAGTTCTGCTGAGATCATTATGTGTCCTTTGTGTCTTGTGATGCTGTTGTTGTTCTGATTATCCACATATTAAATCGGGCGGGCTATTTGTCAAGAGATAATTCGATAAAAATGCGAGACCGCATCCGGGGTAAGACATGGAGCGGAGTCAACCCGGCGCATCATCGGGCCTGTTCAGATAGGAAGCCCTGTAGGGAGCGGGAAGTAGTGAGCAATCCCTCATTATAACGGGGAAAATCCTGCTCTTTCAGGTCAAATTATTCGACGAGAAAGTCCATTTGCTGGATATTTTAATCCACGGCCTGGACTTTTTAATCCACTTGATGGACTTCTTTATCCACACTTTGGATTATTTTATCCAACGATTGGATAAGCAAATCCAGGTTGTGGACTTTCTGATCCACGGATTGGACAACGTGATCCATCTCCTGTCCAGTATTGAAACACCGGTCTCTTTTTATGCTGTCCCGTGCAGGACGCTGTTCATCGTTGCGGCCTCTTATTTTTTTCTCTTGACAGCCGTATTGCAGCGCAATAGATTGGATTTCATGTTTTAATTTAGGCGGGGTTGGGGGAAGAGGAAGAAAGGGAATAGAGGGGGTGAAGGATGACTCTCTGGCGATAATTTTTTAGGGGATTGTTGTTGGGGAGAGTTTACCTTAACGTCTAGTGCTCAGTCATAGCTAAGTTTTAGGGTTGTTGTCTCAAGGTAAGCCCCGAAGACTAATCGGGGGCGACACGTTTAACCCTAAATTTTAGACTTTACTAAGCACTAGGACTAAAGTCCATAGATTTCACTAGCGATCTGGATAATTAAAAAAAAAATGGAGGGGTGTTATGTGTCTAATGGCACGACTTTAAGGCTTGGCCTTTATGAACGAGTTGTATTTATTGAGAATTCAGAAAATTAATTTAGCCACAGATGTCATAACATATTGACACGGCTATTGATTTCTTGTAATAATGAAATTTTCACATCAATAAGCTACAGAGAGACATATGACATTTTCAAAACCAATCAAAAAAATCGGTCACCAAATTAACAAGCTAAAAGCCCGCTTCTGTCAATC
>NZ_JALAAI010000038.1:0-29420 GCF_052785085.1 Candidatus Electrothrix sp. | reverse complement strand
CTGACCAATAATGAGGCGGAGCAAGCACTACGTCATTGGGTTATTGCGCGCAAATTAAGCCACGGTACCCGTAATGGCCAAGGCAGTCATGTGTTCGCCATACTTGCGAGCGTGATTGATACGTGTAAGAAGCGCAACGCCTGTCCGTGGAAATATCTCGCTGAGGTTATCACGGCTCGGCGCCAGGGGCTGGATGTGCCTCCTCTGCCTCTTGCTGCGTAAAAAAATGAGAGGGATCTGAACGGTTACGCTGCCGCTGCTGTATCCGATGATTCTGTACCACGGTGGACGGCCTTGGCCGTATCCCCTGAATTTTCACTCGCTCTTCAGTATACAGGATCAGGTTTTGTTGCAACATCTGCCGGAGTTCTCACCTGTGTTGCATGACGTGGCCCGGAGCGATGACCAGGAAATCAGCGGTGAAACTGCTGCCCGGACTCTGCTGCTCCTGCTCAAATACATCTTCCGCCCCGATCTGGTGGAACGACTGCCGGATCTGCTGGTTCAGGCAAAGACACTGCTGACTGATGAAAACGGTCGCGAAATCATGTTTACTCTGCTGTACTACCTCACCGAAGGTACAGACAAGGTGGATGAAAAAACACTGCGTACAGCCCTTGACCAGGCTGTTCCAGGAGGTGACACCATGAAATTCATTTCTGAAAAAATATTTTGATCAGGGACGTCAAGAAGGACGGCAGGAAGGGCGGCTTGAAGGAGAAATCCGATTGTTGCTCCGACTGCTACGCAGGCGATTCGGTCAGTTGCCTGGCTGGGCCGAGGAACGGTTGCGACAGGCTTCTTCCGCAATGCTGGAAACCTGGTCGGAACGGATACTGACAGCTTCCACTCTGGAGGAGGTGTTTTCCGAGCAGTTGTAGAAAACGATTTCCGCATCCAGCCGGGAGAGCGACGGCAGAACATAGTGATGGTTTGTCCGTTTCTTATTCCTGATCCTTGGGCTGGCATAGCTGGCTCTGGGTATTTTTACCCGCAACTTCCTGGCAAATATCCGAACAGAGATTTGGGATATCCATGATCTCCTTTTGGATATGCAGAACGACGTTTCGAATGTCTAAAATATCGTTCGGAACATCCGGGATAAGCCTTTGTACATACAAGAGCTCGTTCTGTACGTCCGGGACGAGCTCTTGTACATCCAAAAGCTCGTTCAGAACGTCCCAGATGAGGTTTTATATATCCGAAACCTCATTAAGAACATCCAGGGACTCATTCTGAACATCCAACATCTCGTTTTGTATGTCCAAAAGCTCGTTCAGAACGTCCGGGTTGTCGTTTTGTATGTCCGAATGCTGATTGCGAACGTAGAGGGGTGGTTTGCGAACCGCCCGTACTTACTCCTGTTCCTTCAGTTTGCGCAATTGCTTCCAGACAGTGCTCGGCTCGCAAGGGCATAGAGAGATCGTGGTATTTATCTGCGGCCTTTTGCCAATATTCCGCTGCCTGCTGAAATTCTCCTTGGGCCTGATGGAGTTCGGCAATGCCTTCTGGCCGTTAAATACTTTCAGAGAGAGCTAACGCCTGCTTATAATATTTCTGAGCAGAGGGCCAATCACTAACCTATACCTTCAGATCGCCGAACGATCTGAGTCGGGTAGGTCCGCTTGAATAAACGAAAGCGGACTGTCTATTTTCCGAATAGTCTGATGGACGGTTAGCCCGCTTTGATTTTCCTTTATCATATTTTATTGTCGTTATACCAGCCAATAAGAGCTTATTCTTCAACACGTAAGAAGTATAGTCCTCCTTAAACCTTAAACAACATCACCAAAGCTTGAGTTGTTGTCCATGTTTCTTGACCTGTTCTTCTTCCTTTTTCTTCCTCTTCTTTTCAGCAATCTCTTGATTTATTTCAGCCCGACGTTCTTTTTTGGCCTGAGCAGCTGCTTCTTCCTGCTTTTTCTTTTCAGCCATGAACTGCTCAATTTCCCTGGATTCCTCTTCGTCCGCCATTTCATAAACGACTTCGTCAACCAAGGACTCAATCTTGGTCTCCACTTCTTTTTTCGGAAGAAGAAAGCCCCCCTTGGTCACGACAAAGGAAAGGGACTCGATAATCTCGTTGGTGCAGAACTTCTTGTCAGCAAGAGAAATATTCAGCGTTTTTTCAATAACAGTGGCCTTATTAGCTGTCGTTGTTTTGTTGGTACCGAAAAAATCACATATCACATCAGCGGTCAGGAAGTTTTCATTTTCCTTATCAAAAAGAAAATTTGCTCGGGCTATCACATACACAATGGAAGCAGCCCAAATCTCTTTCTTTCCACGAGTGATTAACAACTTACGATTCTTACCCAATGCAATGCATAAACGTATTGAGCAGGCTATCAATTCCTCGTTGAGATAGCGGGTACCAAAGGGCTGGACCAGTTCAATTATTTCTTTTGTTCTTTCTTTGTTCATTGAACTATTGAAACTGTTATGATTTGTTGTCCCTCCCCGCAGAGTAGGGAGTGAGTATCTACGTAACTTCGCCCTGCCGAACCACCTCAAACATAATCAAAGCAGCAGCAACCGAGGCATTCAGTGAATCAAAATCACCAGCCATAGGAATAGTCACCAGCTGATCACAATGCTTGCGCACCAAAGGACGAATCCCCTTGCCTTCACTGCCAATAACCAAACCCAGCTGTCCGCTAAAATCCGTTTTATAGATGGAAGGAACCTCTTGCTCAGCCACAGAGCCATACATCCAAAACCCCTGCTCTTTGAGCAATTCCAAAGCTGCAACCAGATTCACTGCCTGGGCAATACGAAGATGGGCAAGAGCACCAGCAGAGGCACGGGCCACGGTTCCGGTGAGAGGGGCACTCCGTTCACGGGTAAGGATAATACTCTGAAAACCTGCTGCCAAGGCAGAGCGAAGAATAGAGCCAAGATTACGGGGGTCCTGAATGGAATCCAAGATCAGAACCCGCCCATTATCAGCCACAGTCTGGTCCACCAACTCCTCTAAAGACAGAAGCTCAGTTTCAGTCTGGCGGGCCACGACTCCCTGATGTCGGCAATTACGGGGCACAGGCAGGCGTTCTGCATCCACAAAACGCACCTTGAGCTTATGCTGACGGGCAAGATCAATAATTTCCTGGACCTTTGGCCCGGCCTTCCCTTTCTGCACCAGCAGCTCACTCAGGCTCCGGGCATTTCTCCGTAAAGCCTCATGCACCGCATTGATTCCCCAGAGTAAATCATCTGTTTCCTCCTCTGAAGAGGATTGATGTTCCTGATGCTTTTTCTTTTTGCCAGACCAAGCAGTCTTTTCATGCGATGCAACCATAATTATTCAACAAGTGAACGGAAAAGGGGGGAAGTTCTGATAGTGTGAAAAAAAAATCAGGTGCGTGCAACGGTTCTGTTCACCTGGGGTGTATTCCGGCGACGTCGTTCTGCGGCAATAATGGCCTGCAAATCACGAACAGCCTGCCCCAGCTCATCATTGACGATCAAATAACGGTAGTTCTTTGCTGCTGCCATTTCCTTTTCTGCATTGGCAAGGCGAACAGATAAACTTTCCTCACTCTCGGTTCCACGTCCCCGAAGGCGTCGTTCCAGCTCAGCCAAGGTCGGTGGATTAATAAAGACCGTCACAGGATCAGCATTCTTCCTGACCTGTTCAGCACCCTGGATATCAATATCAAGGATCACATCCTTGCTCGCAGCTAACAAGGCATCCACTTCCTGACGGGCAGTCCCATAAAAATTACCATGCACCTCAGCCCATTCCAAAAAACCCGAGGGCTGCTGATCACGAAGGGCGAGAAACTCTTCCTGACTGACAAAATGATAATCAACCCCATTGACTTCTCCTACCCGTGGTTGACGGGTCGTATGAGACACGGAAAACTCCAGCCCGGATATCTTTTCCATGAGCTGTTTCAGGATCGTGGTCTTCCCACAACCAGAAGGTGCAGAGATAACCAAAAGAATACCCTCAGCCATTTTTCTCTCCTTCCTGACTGCATTTTTGTAACATCCCTAAACCGCTGTGTTCCCTATCCAAGGCTGCCATTCGCTGATTAATGGTTTCTGGCTGCACAGAAGAAAGAACCAGATGGCCACTATCCAGAATCACGATGCCACGGGTCCGCCGCCCCTCTGTGACATCAATGAGTCGCTGCTCCTGCCGGGCCTCTTCCTTCAGCTTCCTGATCGGTGAAGAACCGGGATTCACGACAGCTAAAATCCGACTGATTTTTATGGAATTCCCAAAGCCAACATTAACAAGCCTGTTGTCCATTATTGTCTCTTTACTCCGATGTTCATAAAAAAATACTCACTCAACACGCATTGTACGTTATTCAATGTTCTGAACCTGCTCACGCAATTTTTCAATCTCGTTCTTCATTTCAACGCCAAGGTGGGCAATAGCCGAATTGGAAATCTTAGATGCCAGCGTATTGACTTCACGCAGGAATTCCTGCAAAAGAAAATCAAGGCGTCGGCCCACTGATTCGTCGCTTTCCATAAAACCACGAAACTGATCAATATGACTGGCCAATCGAACTACCTCCTCAGTTACATCAGCCTTATCTGCCATAATTGCTGTTTCCTGGGCCAGACGCACAGGATCAATATCCATCCCTTCAAGCATTTTATTCACCCGACCCTTCAGCTCCTCCTGACGCCGGGCAAGTACTTCGGGGATCATACCCTCAATTTTTTGCACCAAAGTGGCAAAATTATCCAGTCGTTGCAAGAGATCTTGTTTCAGGCTACCACCCTCTCTCTCCCGCATACCAGCACAATCAGCAAGGGCTGCAAGCAGGGCTTCTTTGAGCTGAGGCCATTCCTCGTCAATATCCGGATTCTGCTCCTGCACCGTAATCAGATTCCGCTGGGTCAACATATCAGCAAGCTGGATCTCTGTTTCCAACCCCAGCTCGGTATTCATCTTTTCTAAACAGGCATGGTATTGGCGGGCCAAATCCAAATCAAGATGCAAACGAGAACCGCTGACAGATTCACCACGCAGGGTCACAGAAATATCAACCCGACCGCGTTCCTGTTGCTGTGCAACGGTCTTCTTGATCCGTTCTTCTAAGGCGGTAAAGGCTGGGGGCAACAAGACCCGTTGATCAAGAAAACGATGGTTAACAGTTCGGATTTCCACAACCCAAGCCTGTTCAGCAGTGCCGGATTCACCGCGACCAAAACCGGTCATACTACGTGGACGCATATATTTGTAAAAAAAAAGTACGGTTACCCAACCAGTTGATAGGTAACACAGAAAGGAGAAATCAAGAAAATGCGTTGAGCAGTTCGTCACAGCTCACTGAAGCTGTCCCAATCTTGCCCACCACAATACCAGCTGCATAATTCGCCAACACAGCTGCATCAGTCATTGAGCAGCCTGCGGCCAGACCAAGGGCCAAGGTAGCAGCAACCGTATCCCCTGCTCCGGTCACATCAAAGACCTCCTGGGCCATGGTCGGAATAGTAATCAGTCTGTCGCTTTCCTCTTCCAGCAAGGCCATACCAGCCTCACCACGGGTAATCAAAACAGCACCACAGGAAATATCTTCCTGAATCTGACGTGCTGCGGCCAGCAGGGTTTCTTTATCCCGGATATCCATACCACTGACACGGGATGCCTCAAAATTATTCGGAGTAATAACGGTTGCGCCGATAAAACGATGGAGGTTTTCCGGCTTAGGATCAACAATCAAAGGGATGGGCCTGCCAGTGGAACGACGCACATCCTTCAGTAACCGATGCAAATGGGTCATCAGCTGCTCGTTGACAACCCCTTTGGCATAATCTGAAACAACCACAGCATCAAAATCCGCAAGATGTGCGTCCAGATACTGGAGCATACGCTCCAAAGTCGCTGCACCAGGTACTCCAGCCTTTTCCCGGTCATAACGAACAACCTGCTGTCCCTGGGCCACCACTCTGGTCTTGATGGTGGTGGGTCGTTCTCCTTTAATCAGGCCATCCACAGGAGCTTTTACCTGCTCCATCAAGGCAAGTAACTCATCTCCCATAGGATCATCCCCAATAATACCGCACAGGGCACAGGAACCACCCAGAGAAATAATATTGCGCAGGACATTAGCGCTGCCACCGAGCAGGAGTTCTTCCTGAGTCACATTGACCACGGGTACTGGGGCCTCGGGAGAGATCCGGGAAACATTGCCCCAGATAAACTGATCCAAAATCACATCACCGATCACCAGAATCCGGGTCTCGGCAAAACGTCCTACCTGGGCCTGCATGTCTTTTCCCTTGTTCTTCAACTATCCAACTCCCTGTCCAGTTGGAGGAGGCGTTCTGCCATCCGTTCGGCGGCAAAAACCAGGGATTCCAAATCAAGATAGTCCATCACATGCTGATCAAACAAAATTTTTACCCGGGCCTCAAAGCCGTCCTCCAGATCCTGATCCCAAAATAAAAGATACAGCGGGACATGGGGAAGGACCGGAAGAATTGCGGCAAAATCTGCGCTCTGGGTCTGTTCATCCTGAGCTGTTTCTGCTCTGATCTTTTCGCAGACCTGACTCAACATCTCAACACGGCCGGCAAAGTGTTCTGCCAGCCTTGCTTCACAATAGGTTGCCAGGGTACGGATCTTGGCAATGGAATTGGGCAGACTTTCCATACCCACCCAAGTATCTTTATCTTTGTTATCTTTGGGGAGCCTTGCTTCTGAACAAGCTGCACTGCTGCCCGCCTCATCCGTAATATTGCCAACATCACTGCCAGCATTACCGCCGAATGCAACATAATTATAGAGCAAGATCTGATCCCTGGGATCCACAAGCTCCTCCCCGTCCATCACCACCTTATCCCGTCCTAAACGAACCAGGCAACCAAGGTAGTTAAACCTGAGCTGCTCAGGAGTATCTGCTGACCAATCCGTTCCCAGACGTTGACTGAGCCGGGAAAAATCAACCGACTGTATTTTGGATTTCAGATGAGCAACCAAGGCCATATCCCGCTCATCCTGCCCATGTTCCACATGATCCAGACCAGCTTCGCTCTTTACAGAACCCAATTCAGGAGGAAGCGTATCTTTTTCAATATAAGGACAAAGGTTTGGAGAAACACCGCCCTTGGTCACAGCAACAGCAAAGGCGAGGCAGGCAGCATAGCCGCATTCCCCACAATTGGTGGCTGGAATATATTTTAAAAATTCATGGGGTGTCATCTCAAAGAGTCTGGGGACAGGAGACTTATTTTACTTCTTATTCAAGGCCGCTGTGATCTCATTAGTCATATCAACACTTTTGTCGTGATAGAGCACAGCAGTATTGGGGATAATAACAGAAACCCCTTTGTCCTTGGCCACTTCCTGGACAACCACTTCCAGTTTTTTCATGATCGGAGCCAGATATTTTTCCTGCAAATTCCTCATTTCCAGGTTTGCATCATCCTGCTTCACTCTGAAATCACGCTTCTTCCGTTGCAGCTCAAGTGCTTTTTCTTTTTTTGTTGATTCATTCCAGACATCGACTTTTTTCTGCATATCCTTTTGCAAGGCCACCAGTGCTTTTTTTTCTTTATCAAGAGAGGCTTTTAACTCTTTCATCTTGACCTCCATCTTCTTCTTGGCAGCAACTCCGGCACTGGATGTATCCAGGACTTTCTGGAGATTAACCACACCAACGCTGGCTGCGGCACTCGCCGAAACAACAGTGAAAACAGTGAAAACAGTCAGGAAGAAAAAAACAGACGCTAAAATCAGTATACTCGTTCGTTTCACAGTCAAGCTCCTTTTTAAAAAACATGATAACATCCACCCCTCCCTTTGGGGAGAGGTAGCAAAATATGAAAGTTATAGCTGAACGGTTGAACGACTCCCAAAAGTCAGCCAGGCTTTTCATATTAAGCATTCCCATTCTTTTACAAGCAAACGTCCCATTATACCGCCATTCTCTCCAGCGTGGGAGACAGTACTTTACTCCGGTATCGGAACAATCTTTCGCCCCTGCTATCCTAATCGAACAGAGAAGGAATTCAAGATCTTTTTTCAGGGGTTCCACTCAGTTCAAGCACGGTTTTTTCTTGTTTGTCAGGGCTATAACTATCTCATTATTCCTTGTCAGCCAATTTTACTGGTGCATTGCAAGAAAAGCCCTTCCACTTCTGAAAAATATCATACCTGTTTTTCTCTTGAAAATTAGAAATTCACTTGCAAAACCACACAAGCCCATCTACTTTACCAGTATGCATATTGTAGACATCTCAGGTGCTCATCGCAGAACAAAAGCATAGCTTTTCCAACAAGCACCTACTGACAAGTAAAAACAACGTAACGAGGCATTCAGAACAAAACGTGAGCAATAACAAGTTGATCAACATCAATTCTGTCGAAGAATTAAGCTGTAGTAATAAGTTCGGTACTTTTTTTGGCGTTCCCCAATCGGTTTTTGACCGGGTTTGGCAGGAACTCAGCAGCCCGAAAAAAAACTCTGTGGCCTATGTCTCTATGGAGATCGGTGCAGATCCTGATATTTTTCATCCAGTCCAAGATTTTCTCCAGGAAGAGGGCTTTACCCAGAGCCCAGAGCCAGCGATTCAACAGGTACTGGATAAATATCTTCACGGCCCACGAAAAATACCCAATTACAGTGGGGGGTTAGGCGTGCTTGCTGGTGACACCCTCAAAAGTTTTGCCGATACCCATATCCCGGTCATAGCTATTTCCCTGCTCTACAGAGAAGGCTATTTTTCTCAGCTTGTTGACTCACGGGTCGGGCAGATTGATCAGGCCACCAACTGGTCTCCAGAAGCAACCCCCACCCTTTTTCAATTGCAGGATCCGGAAGATCCAGGCCAGCCCCTTGAAATCACTGTCCCCTTTTTCAATGAGTATGATCATCCCACTGAGGCCAAGGCCCATGTCTGGATGAAAATGGAAGTAAGTGAGGAGCTGGATTATTTTGTCCCGGAATTTCTTCTGGACTACTTCATCCCTTCTTCACCGCCTTGGGTTCGGGAAGCAGGACTTCGTCTTTATAATGCCACCTCAGCTATCATGAAGGCTAACCAGCGCCGCATGCTGGGATCTGGCATTTTACCCCTGACCGAGGCATTGGGGTTGACCCCAGGAACCATTCATCTCAATGAACAGCACGGCGTCACAGTCACCCTGCACCTGATCCTCCGCCATTTGGAAAAAACTCTGGGCAAAGAGTACAGAAGCACCATGAGAGATGAAGATATCATGGCTGCAGCTCGTGAAGTTGCCGAGCATATTGTCTATACCATCCATACCCCGGTCAAGGCTGGTCATGATCGCTTTGCCCGTTCACTCTATACAGGTATCAGTCATGAAACCTGCCACCAGATCCTTAACCTGCTGGCCATTGATGCTGACTCACCCCACGAGTATAATTTCACCGCCTTTGCCATGCGGGTGAACCGGGCCATCAACAGCGTCAGCCGCCTCCACCGCGATGTTACCAGAAAACAGTTCCCTGATGTGGCCGATAAAATCAAGGCCATCACCAACGGTGTCCATCACCTGACCTGGATCAGCGAAACCAGAGCTGAACTCTTTGACAAAACCAAGGAACTCAAAGATTGGCGCGATGATCCTGGTGTTTTTGCCCGCATGCAGCTCTCTGATGAGCAGAATTTTTGCAAGCAGCTCCAACAGGCATGGTATCAGGATAATCAGGTTTTGGTAGAGTATATCAACACCATGCTCTCAGAGCACCGTACCCAGATGGACACCACCTGGATTGATCCGCCTAACTATCTTTCCCGCCTGCCCCCTGAAGATTCCTGCCTTCAGCCAGGAGTCTTTACCGTGGGCTTTGCCCGACGATTCTCCACCTATAAACGGGCAGATCTTATTTTTGATGATATCCCAGCCTTAGCAGATATTCTGGTCAGGAATAACTGGCAGATTAATTTCATCTTTGCAGGCAAGGCCCATCCTCAGGATGAACCTGGAAAATCTGTCCTGAAACTCATTCTCGATAATCAAAAAGAACTCTACAAACGCAGTAACGGGCTGGCCCAGCTTATCTTTGTTCCTGGTTATGACATGCGGATTGCCAAGATGATGGTCTCTGGCGTCCATACTTGGCTCAACAGCCCTAAACGTCCTCTGGAGGCATCAGGAACCAGTGGTATGAAAGCAGCCATGAACGGGGTTCCCAACCTCAGTGTCATGGATGGCTGGTGGGTGGAAGGCTACCATGATGGAGCAACAGGATGGAAGTTCGGTTATGAAGGCCCGCTCAATGCGGACAGCCTGAGCGAGCACCCCGACACCCTGCTCTATGCTGAAGACTCGCAATCCTTTTACCAGCTCTTACCTCAGGTTCTTGAATTATTCTACGAACGTCCTGACGAATACATGCAGCTTGCTCTGAATAATCTGCGGCTCAATGTTCCTATATTTAACACCCATCGAATGGCTGCTGAATACGTCCGCAAATACGACCTTGAGCTCCCGGCTCAGACAGAAGCACGTATCAAGGACTTTCAGAACTTATATCAAAGTGAGTCCTCTGATTCCTGATTGCGGAGACAGGATGTGGAACTCAGGAAACAGATAAGGAGAAAAAATCATGGCCCGCCATATTAACCCAAGCAGATCAACCAACAAAACTATTGATGCCCTTGATCGGAAACGAGAAAGAGAACGTCGCTTTATCCTGAATAAGGCCAGAGATAATGCCCCTGAACTGGCCATCATACTGGTCCAGCGGCTTATGGATGATCATATCATCGAAACCAACGATGTCCATGCCATCCAACAAGGAGTGGAGCGCCAGTTGAAAGAACCTGCTGATATGGAAGAGTTCGAGATCCGCCTCAAAATTGCTGATATTCGAACCCTTGTTCCTGATCCTAATATTCTAAGCCTCTACCTCACAGCCTATATCATTGAAGACCTGATTAACCATCCTAAAATCCAGGATATCTTTGGCGATGATCTTGATGTCTATAAGGCTGTTGACACTGTTCTGAGCAAGTTAAAGAAATAAGGTGGGAGCAAATACACCAGCCTTGGTTTTTGCCAATAGCCAAGGGGAAATCATAGACTATAGCGGTTTGACCATGGCCGGTGCCAGTGGCAAAGGTTTTCACTGCCCAGACCATGCTGAACTGATTGAATTGCCTCCAGGAAGTGAACTCTTTGCCCTGCCTGGCCGTCTGCCAGTGGGCATTGAGCCAGAAAATGGTGAACCTGCCCTGCTGGACTGTGATCCCCATACCGGGGAGAGTGGCATCTCTGCTGTTGCCGCCTTTATGGCTCCGGCCCATACAGCTATCTATACAGCGGCCTATCAGAGCCAGGACAAGGCACCACTCCTGCCCCTGTTTGCTTACACGGCTGTGGGTTGGATGAATGGCAAATTCTGGGTTGCTGCCTTTCGCAGTGATCAGGACAGCCGTCAGGATGCTGGGGAGTTTGACCAGGATCTTATCAATAAACGGACGGAAAAACAGCTCAGAAGACATCAGGAGAACCGTCTGATTCAGCACTTGGGTACATGCTGCCTCACCTATGGTTGCCCGGCTGCCCGTAATTATTTCCTTGGTCGTTGGGAAGCCCCCCTGCCCAGCTCTTCCCAATGTAATGCTGACTGCGTTGGTTGTATCTCGCTCCAGCCGTCTGGCTGTTGCCCCTCTACTCAGGATCGGATTCGTTTTACACCAACAGCCCGTGAAATCGCTGAAATTGCGGTTCCGCACCTGGAGAATGCCCCCCGGCCCGTGGTCAGCTTTGGTCAAGGCTGTGAAGGTGAGCCCCTGCTTCAGGCAAAAATTCTGGAGCAATCTATCCAACTGATCCGGCAGCAGACTGACAAAGGTACCATTAACCTGAATAGCAATGCCAGCCTGCCTGATGCGGTGGAAAAACTGGCTGCTACGGGCCTGGATTCCATCCGGGTTTCCATGAATTCAGCACGCCCGGAATTTCATCAACGCTACTATCGGCCTTCCGGCTTTTCCTTTGCAGAGGTTCGCCGCTCTATTAAGGTCATGAAGGCTGCTGACAAGCATGTTTCTCTGAATTACTTCATCCTTCCGGGGTTTACTGATGACCCTGAAGAATATGATGCGCTCTGTGAACTCATCGCTGCAACCGGCCCTGATTGTATTCAGCTCCGTAATCTGAATATGGATCCAGAGTATTATCGAAAGGCTGTGCAGCACACACCCAAAAATCCACCTTTGGGAATGCTGCGATGGCTGGAGAACCTGAAGGAGCAGTTTCCGGCGCTTCAGTTTGGTTACTTCAATCCCTGCTTAAAAAAATAAGGCAAAAGTAATGCGTACATGCAAGCTTTCAACTGGACTGATAAGCTAGAGAAATTCTTCATGAATCTACCGTCCGTAATGAAAAGCGCCGGAATGGGTCATAAAAACTCGAAAAGGAAACACAATGGCGTATTCAGATTACACCTCACTGCATAAATTACAAAAGGAACTCAACCTTACCCACCATAAGGAGCTATTATTTCCTGATATACACCCAATTGAACCTTCGCAAAAACTACAGGAAGACCTTGAAGAGGCACGGAACTATAGCCTGCTCACTGAAAAAGCAAAGTCCGAATTTTTGATTACCCCTGTGCTGAAGGAGGTGCGACGCAGTTATCCTGCTCAGGTCGGCGTTTTTTCCGGGGTCAACTTAGATATTGCAAGCGCAGGCTTGAGCGGTTTTTGTGATTTTATCTTAAGCCACGAGCCAAACACCATTGAGTTGACCGCACCGATTTTTTGTTTGGTGGAGGCGAAAAATCGCACTTTGGAAGAAGGATTTGCGCAATGCGCAGCAGAAATGTATGCGGCAATCTTGTTTAATGAGGAAAACCAAACTCCACTGGATTTTATGTATGGTTGCGTGACGAACGGTTATGATTGGAACTTCATGCGGTTACAAAACAAACGTATACAAATAGACAGCGTTCGTTTCTTTCTGAATGAAATCGAAAAAATCTTAAGCATTTTCAAAATAATCGTAAGCAGCTACGATCCTCAAACAACTGTTAAACCTGCAACAGTTTGAATACGATCCATAATGCGTACCCTACCGGACTTCAATAACTATCCGACACATCTCAACTAACCGTTTTTCCTCTCCTTCCTCCGCCTCATCTGCGGCCCTAACCAGTAATTGATAGGACAAAGGGCTTTCCTGCTCGGTTCGAACAAGAATTCCGTTTTTTTCAGCAGAGACAAACTGTGTAAAAAATATACTTACTCTATTTATTAAACTTGACTTCTCAAAAAATAGTTTTATAAATGATACTTACTATCCTATTTAAATGGTCAACTTTTTTAACCAGAGAGAAACAGGTTATGAATACTCCACCGTCCATGGTTCGCCTGACAACGCAGCGTCAAATCCTGCTTGAAGAACTCTCCAAAGTCAACACTCATCCAACGGCCTGCGAACTCTATAAAATGGTACAAAAACGTCTGCCCAGAATAGGGCTGGGTACCGTCTACAGAAACCTCGAAATCATGGTTGATTCGGGCATAATACTCAAGCTTGAACTTGGAGGAGAACAAAAACGCTTTGACGCAACAACGGAGCCTCATTACCATGTTCGCTGCACAGTCTGCGGCAAAATGGATGATGTCACGCTTCAGGTACAGGAAGAAATCACAAAAAAAGCAGCTGAAAAAACGTCCTATAAAATAATAGGCCATCTTCTGGAATTCACAGGCGAATGCCCGGACTGTCAAAAGGCGCAGGCAGCAAAAACAAAGGAGGCTGACACAGCCTGAGCATTCATTCAGAATTACTCAACCGAATGGCCTCCCTCTTTCTCTTGTGATCCGAGCTTAGAACCTGGAACCTTACTGTTATTACTGATCAGGAGCAAAGGAAACCTTACAGAAGCGACGTTTTCCCACCTTGAGAAGCACTTCAGCATCAGTAGGGATTTCTGCGTTCACATCCGCAACCTTTTCCCCATTCACAGAAACCGCGTTCTGCTTCACCATCCGCCGACCATCAGAGGTTGATTTGACCAGCCCTGCTTCCAATAAGAGTTTGGGCAACCATATGGTTGCGCCTTCTGCATTAAGCTGTTTTTCCAGTATATCATCAGGAAGCTCATGGCGCTTAAAAACCTGCTCAAAATTCTTTTCCGCAGCATCAGCCGCATCCTGATCATGAAACCGCACCACCAACTCCTTGGCCAGCTGGACCTTGACCGCCTTAGGATGCACCTTGCCCTGCTCCATGTCCTGTTGCAGCTGACTGATCTTTTCCTGACTCAGATCACTGAGCAACTCATAATAGCGGAACATGAGTTCATCACTCATGGACAGGATTTTACCAAAAATATCATCTGCTGATTCAGAAACACCTATGTAATTACCCAGAGATTTACTCATTTTCTGGACACCGTCCAGCCCTTCCAGCAGGGGCATGGTCAGGACCACCTGGGGCACCATACCACGGGTCCGCTGCATTTCCCGGCCCATGAGCAGATTAAAAAGCTGATCTGTCCCGCCCAGCTCTACATCAGCCTTGAGCGCTACAGAATCATACCCCTGAATCAGGGGGTAAAAAAACTCATGAATAGAGATGGGACGATGGGCTTCAAAACGCTTTTTAAAATCATCCCGCTCAAGCATACGTGCCACAGTAAGCTCAGAGGCCAGATGGATCATTTCATAGGAAGAGAGCTCACCCAACCAGGCAGAGTTAAACACCACCTTGGTCTTTGCCGGATCAAGAACCTTAAAGACCTGTTGTTTATAGGTATCAGCATTACGGGCAATATCATCACGGGTCAGAGGTAGCCTGGTTTCCGACTTGCCAGTGGGATCGCCGATCAGGCCGGTAAAATCTCCGATCAGAAAATGAATGGTATGACCAAGCTGCTGAAACTGGCGCATCTTCTGCAAAAGGACTGTATGGCCCAGATGGAGATCAGGAGCAGTGGGATCAAAACCAGCTTTAATCACCAGGGACTCATCTTTTTCAATGGCTTTTTTGAGCTTTTCCTCCAGATCTTCCCGAGAAATAAGCTCGGCACAACCGCGCTCTATAAGAGCTATTTGCTCCTTAACAGATTTCATGCTCTTCATAGCTCCTTACTTGGCATACTCAACTGCTCTGGTTTCCCGAATAACTGTTACCCGAATCTGACCTGGATAGGTCAGTTGCTCCTCAATAGACTTGGCTATATCACGACTCAGCAGCATGGCTTCATCATCATGCACCTTCTGACTGTTCACAATAATCCGTAAATCCCGACCAGCCTGAACAGCATAGGATTTATCAACTCCATCAAATGAACTGGCTATATTTTCAAGATCTTCCAGACGCTTCACATAACTTTGCAGCATTTCTTTGCGGGCACCAGGGCGGGCCCCGGAAAGGGCATCTGCAGACTGGACCAGGACATCAAGCACACTTTTGGGCTGAAGATCTTCATGATGGGCTCCAACAGCATAGACAATATCCTCAGCCTCACCATATTTCTTGACCAGATCCCGACCAATGATTGCATGGGAGCCTTCAACTTCATGATCAACAGCCTTGCCAATATCATGGAGCAGGCCAGCCCGTTTGGCCTTTTTCACATCCAAGCCCAGTTCTGCTGCCATAACCCCGCAGAGAAAGGCCACTTCCAGGGAATGCTGGAGAATATTCTGTCCATAGCTGGTCCGGTATTTCAGGCGACCGATCAGGTTAACCAACTCCACATGCACTCCGTGGGCATTGACATCAAAGGTAGCCTGCTCGCCCACCTCTTTTATTTCCACGTCCAGTTCATCAGTAACCTTGGCTACGACCTCTTCAATCCGGGCAGGATGAATACGGCCATCAGAAATCAGCTGAATCAGGGACTGACGGGCAACCTCACGTCGGATAGGATTAAAACCAGACAGAATCACCGCTTCTGGAGTATCATCAATAATAATATCAATCCCGGTGGCTGCCTCAATGGCTCGAATATTACGACCTTCCCTGCCGATAATCCGCCCCTTCATCTCATCACTGGGCAAGGGCACCATAGACACCGTTTTATCAGCAACATAATCACCTGCATAACGAGCAATGGCCAAGGCAAGGATATTTTTTCCTTTTCGATCTGCCTCAAGCTTCATCTCATTTTCAATACGGCTTAAACGCTTAGCTGCATCCATCCGGGCTTCGCTTTCAATGGATTCCATAAGCCGTTCTTTGGCCTGGTCACGGGTGATCCCGGAAATACTCTCCAGTTCATAGCGCTGCTGCTCAATAAGATCATTCAGCTCATCTTTCTGGGCTTTAGCAGCCTTTTCCCGATCATATATTTTCTTTTCTCTGGTCTGAAGGGATGATTCTTTCTTTTTCAGATCATTGAGTTCGTCATGAAGCTTATCAAGCTTGCGGTCAATTCGACGTTGCTCTTCCTTAATCCCTTTTTGCGATTCTTTTATTTCTTCTTCAGCTTCTTTTTTGGACTGATAGACCTCTTCTTTGACCAGGAGCAGGCGTTCCTTCTTAATCTGCTCTGCTTCCTGAATAGCGTTTTCAACAATCAGACGTCCCTGGCTCTCAATATCTGCCTGATTCCCCTCAACTAACTTCTTTCTCAGCACAAAACCGACAGTTACCCCGGCAATCAATGCCAGAACAAGGAGAAGTACTGTCACACCACTCATCATCATAGTATATTTACCTGCTCCGTTATGCTGTATTGAAGGCAAAACGCACACCTCCTGACCAGCAAAGTGAACAATTTACTTTTCAATATTTTTTAAACGTTACACCAAAAACCGTAAATTCCTGGAACGGAAGGAGAAAGGAAGCAATACACCAACAAGGGACGCCGATGAAAATCTGCTCTCAAACGGATCAGAAGGACGCAGCTGAATGTGCTGCGAAAAGACATTATATTAAAAAATCTTTACAGATCGGAAGAATATATATATCCGTTAAAAGACCGGTGAATCATAATCCTCCAGACATTACGCTTACGCCGGAAAACGCCCCTCTCTTGAAGCATACCTCACTTTCCCGGAACTCTTTGTCGCACCGGACCCCCTTGAACATCTACGGTTCAAGGATTATGTAGAACGGGACTATGCAGTCTGTGCAACTGCCAACGGTCCCCGATAACCGCTGTCAAAAAAAATCCCCCGCCCTGCCGTGTCAACGCAATGATTAAACCTAAATAAATAGGTGGGTGACTTGATACTGCCGTTAGGAAAGCAATAAAGCCTTCCAGCAAGCAACAGGGAAGTCAACCCTATCAATGAGAGTTGGCTCAATACTCCGCTGATCACAAACAGCGCAGGGAAAACATTATATTAATCAAAAAATTCGTAGGAGAAAAGATAAAAAAGCAAATTATGTATGCATTATTTATCCAAAGCCGTAGCAACTCGTTTAATAAGCCCTGAAATCAACTCGTTTCTTCCTTTATATTTTTTTCGCTCGTCATGAAATTTATCAAATTCCCGCTGTAGATTCACATGGCGAGCCGCTATCCGCAAACAAGCCAGCACCAGGAGGGTGCTGGAAGGAACCGTGGTTGTTGGGCCACACTCTTCGGGTTCACCCAACTCTTGACGCAATATGGAAACAGCCTCCTGCACCTCGTCATCCGGCACATCGCTATAGAACGAAAACTCCTGCCCGTAAAGGGTAAAGCTGATAAGACGCTCTTCCATATTCCTGCAAATAGGCTTATTCTTCAACGGCTCACAGGGCGGTTGCGTTTGAGACGTGGTGTTCCTCTCCTTTTCCCTGCTGAACCTCCATCTGCTCACCCATGCCCTGGTCTGCTTCCCATTGTTCTATCCGGCCCAGTAAACCGGAAACTCGCTGGGCGACCTCTGAGCGTTGTTCCTGCAACTCGGTAAGCTCCATCTTTAACAGCTCACGTTCTTCTTCACTCTCTTTGAGATTTTCCTTCAGAACACGATACTTTCCTTGTAACTCACTATATCTATAAATCAATGTATCGACAAGCTGTTCCAAGCGAACAAACTCTTCGTTTTCCATACCGCAAGTCCTTTTTTATATGTCTCTCTGTATCAGCTATAAACAAAAAAAACAATACCTAGCGACCAAAGCACTTCGTATAAAATGCAGCAGCCTCTTATTAAGAATATACTTACCAGCTCACGCAGGCAAACGCAAGGGTTTTACCCCATGCCAAGGAATTCCTCTTTTAGCGAAAATACTGCCAGCTCACAGGACGCCCTTTTTCATAGGGCATATGTCCATGAAACGGGAGGGGATCTTTATCAAAGACCAAGGGAAGAAAATAGCGATCTCCTTCCCACATAGGAAGCTCTGCCAGCTGATCCAGCCGGTGCCAGGCAAGCTTACCTTCCTCGTTGGTTTGGCGAGGCACCCCCACAAAAGAAGTGATCAAAAAAATAAAGCCCAGCCAGTGTTCTCCAGCAGGGCCAAAACCGGGCCAATTAATGGTCCCGCGTAATTGCATCTTCTGGCAAAGGATCCCGGCCTCTTCCTGAATTTCCCGAACCATGCAGCTCTGGACATCTTCATCAGCCTGCATTTTTCCACCCAGTCCGTTATACTTGCCCAAATGCTGATCATCCTTGCGGGCATTGCGATGGACAAGCAAGACCTTTTCAGCGTCTGGGGAAAGGATATAACCAAGCGTTCCGATTATAGGCGTATACATTCCTTTTTCCTGTTCTGATTATCGCAGCTTTTCTGCTACCGCGCTATACGGTCTCTTTCAATCCTTGTCAAGTACCATACAACTCTCTTGTTTGTAAATAATCAGCATAAACTTTTCTTTGAGCTTCCAAGGTTTGACAGAATCACCATATCCTGCTATCTATTCGTCAAGTTTTTCAAGTTTTCACTCTTCATACTCAAAGATATTCAGGGATATTATTAATAATGAAATCAAAAATATTATGCAGCAGATAGCAGATAAAGTAATCGCCGGAGAGCGCATCTCCGGCAAAGAATTCCTCCTCCTTGCCGACAAGGCCGACCTTTACCAACTGGGTTTCATGGCGGATAGCGTCCGCAAGCGGCTCCACCAGGAACCTGTGGTTACCTATATCATTGACCGCAATATCAACTACACCGACATCTGCATCTCGGCCTGTAAATTCTGCGCCTTTTTCAAGCCCCCGGAAGACCCGGAAGGCAAGATCCTGAGCAAGGACGAGTTGCTGCAAAAAATCCGCAAAACCCAGGAACTGGGCGGCACCCAGATTCTCCTCCAGGGCGGACTCCATCCCGATCTCCCAATCGAATTTTACGAGGACATGCTCCGCTTCATGAAGGAGACCGGCATTCATATCCACGGATTTTCTCCACCGGAAATATGCCATTTTGCCGAGATATCAGGTTGCTCGGTTAAAGATGTACTGCAACGGCTCATGACAGCTGGCCTGGATTCCATCCCCGGCGGCGGGGCGGAAATCCTCTCTGATCGGGTCCGGGAGCAGCTGGCCCCGCGTAAATGTTCGGCAGATGCGTGGATTGCGGTCATGGAAACAGCCCATGCCCTGGGAATGCGCACCACTGCCACTATGATGTTCGGGCATATCGAGACCTGGGAAGAACGGCTGGAGCATCTTCAGAGACTGCGGGATCTCCAGGATCGGACCGGCGGCTTTACCGCCTTTATCCCCTGGCCTTTTCAGCCGGATAACACCCCGTTGGCCGGAACTATGCACGAAGAAAAAAGGATGAAAAAAACCTCCGCCTTTGCCTATTTGCGTATGCTGGCCCTGAGCAGAATTTTTCTTGATAATTTTGATAACATTCAGGCATCCTGGGTCACCCAGGGGCCGAAAATAGCCCAGCTCTCCCTTTTTTTCGGGGCCAATGATTTCGGCTCCACCATGATTGAGGAAAACGTGGTGGCCGCCGCCGGAGTGCATTTCCGACTCTCCGAGCAGGAAATCTGCCACCTGGTCACCGATGCTGGCTTCAGCCCGCAGCAACGGCTGATGGATTACACCCCGGTGAAACAGAAAACAGAGCAGGAGCAGTGACAGACCGGCTGATAATCCATTGCGCTCCCTGGCTCCTCCCCATAAGCCATCCACCGCTCCGGGACGGGGGGCTTGCAGTGCGGGCAGGAAAAATTATCGGGGTGGGCAGGTTCCAGGAAATCGTTCGCCGTTATCCGGGGGCAGAACGTGTTGATCATACCGAGAGCGTGCTCATGCCCGGCCTGGTCAACGCTCATACCCATCTGGAACTCTCGCATCTCGCCCATCTTTCCCAGGAGCCTGTCCCTGCGAGCTTTACCCAATGGATCAGCCATATGCTGGCGGAACGAGCCAAGGCCGATGCTGATAAGAAAACAATCCTGGCCGCAGCCCGTGCCGTACTTGCGCAACAGCAGGAACAGGGCGTGGTCGCCCTCGCGGATATTGCCAATACCGGCTTTATTCAGGAACTGGCCCCGGAGTTTCCAGGGCACCTCCTCTGTTGCAAAGAGTATCTCGGTCTGCGTTCCGATGAAGTTGAAGCCTCACTGCAAAACCTGGAAACAGCAGGAGAAGCGCAGTGCTGCACTGGCCATGCCCCCTATTCCACGCATCTTCAGCTCCTGCAAACCCTGAAGGACAGGGCAAAACGGCTGGGGCATGTTTTTCCTGTCCACGTTGCCGAATCTCCAGCAGAAAATGATCTGATTCGTTTCGGGACAGGCGAGATACGGGACTTTCTCGAACAGCGCGGCTTCTGGGATAACAGTTTTCAACCCACAGGTACAGACAAGAAAGGATCGGTTTCCTATCTCCATCAACACGGTCTGCTTGACAGCCGAACTCTTTGTGTGCATGCTATCCATGTGACAGATCAGGAGATGGATCTGCTTGCGGAAACCAGGGCCAAGGTCTGCCTCTGTCCGGGCAGTAACCGTTATCTCGGAGTGGACACAGCCCCGGTGGAGCACTACCTGCGCAAGGGTATCCTGCCTGCCCTGGGCACAGACAGCCTGACCAGTAATCCAGAGCTTTCCATCTGGCGGGAAATGCGCCTGCTGGCTGAAGAGCATCCGACCGTTGATCCGGGGGATATCCTGCGCATGGCAACCTTGGGCGGGGCTGAGGCATTGGGTATGGAGAAGACGCTCGGATCGCTGGAAGCGGGCAAAGAGGCCCGAGTATTGGCTATCCGAGTCCCGGCCTCAATCCAAAACACAGCACAAATTCAGAGCTGTCTGGTGCATAATAATGCCGAGACAATAGCTGACTATACAACTGATCAGGAGCACAAGAGCACATGATACGCCTCGGCATGGTGAACTACATCAACACCGCTCCGATTTACGAGATATGGAAGGAGCAGGTGCATCGCCCGGACTGGCCCGTGACCGAGGCCCCGCCTGCCCGGCTCAATCAACTGCTGGCAGCCGGGGACCTGGATCTCGGTTTTGTCTCCTGCTACGAGTATGCGGCCCGCCCGGAACAGTACCGAATCCTGGCTGATCTTTCTATCTCCGCCACCGGGCCTGTGGGCAGTGTGTTTATGTTCTCCTCGGTTTCACCCGAAGAGCTGGATGGCAAACTGGTGCTCATGACTGGCCAGTCCGACACCTCGGTCTGGCTCCTGCGCATTATCCTGGAAGATTTTTTCAAGGTCAAACCGCAGTATATCCGGGGTGAAATCTTTGCTCCGCGCACCCCGGAGGACGAACCCGCAGCTGTGCTCGCCATCGGTGATGAGGCCCTGCGACTGGCAACAGCAAAAGACTCGCCCTACCCTGTCCAGATTGACCTGGCTGAATTCTGGCACCAGCAGACCGGTCTCCCCTTTGTCTTTTCCGTCTGCGCAGTGCGTGAGGATTTTCTGGCAGGAGCAAAAAAGGCTGCACAGGAACTGCACCAGACCCTGCTCTCCTGTCGTGACCAGGGGCAAAAACGCCTGCCAAAGATCGCTGAACAGGCGGCCCGACGAATTCCTATGGACCCAACGGCATGTCTTCATTATCTCCAGGCCATGGAATATGATCTCGGGCCGGCAAAAAGAGAGGCCCTGAAAGAATTTTTCAGCCGCCTGATTGGCCATGGTGCGGCATCAGAGAAAGCGCTGCCTTTGAAAATATTTCAATGAGGTACCGAGCGCCCCGTTTGTGAATCACCCGGCCTTCTCCCATTTTTCCATTTTTTGACTCCTAATACTTTTATTTTTCAAAAATCCGATTATATTGCTCTTCTGCAACGCACCCTTCTAACGAAGCAACATGAACCTCTTGTGCGTCATTGTTATTTGTAAATGATTTATAGATGTTGTCCCGGCCACAAGTCAGGAGAGCATTATTGATTCACCCAAGACTTTTAGGAAAAAAAATGCTGATTCGCGGAAAACTTATTGCTGAGGCCCCGATTTATCGCGGAAATGCCCGCAAGACTCTGTTTACACGGGACGGTGACGGGCGAAACCGGATGGTTTCCCTTGCCGGAGAGGTTGATGGCACTGCCCAGGCCCTGATGGATGCCTTTACCGGACAATCCAAAAACGGGCGCAACAAGGGGTTACTCAATCGTCTCTGGGAACGTCTTTATGGACAGCCTATGCCGGATAAACTCTTCAAATCGGTTCATTGCATCCTTGCCGATCAATGTTATGCACCAGATCGTTTTTTTGATCTTCGCATGGGCATCCGTCTGAATGAAGACCGTTGGGCAGTTGAAGCCAATGGCAATTATAAGATGGAGACCACCTTTAAGAATTGCGTGTTTGATTTTTCTCTGGCAATAAATGATACACTGATTGAACAGAACGATAATAAGGCCAGGCTGTTTTATCTTTTGCGCGAGCTGGAAGAAGGGCGTTTTTGGTTTGGGGCAGGAAAGACCAAGGGGCTGGGTCGTTGCCGTTTGCAGCCAGATACGCCATTGCCATTGACCAAGGCTCCGGCCTTGCGCTCAGGCTGCAACCATCTCAGTATTGAGCTTTCCTTTGATGCGGAAAATCCTTTGCTCGTGGGCTGGAACTGGGGCAAGCTGGACCCGGATCAGCCTTCATTCAAGGAAACAAGCGGGGCGTTCTATCTTCAGGGTGTCAGGCAGATTCCTGATGAGCTGAAAAAACGGATTGAGCTTGCCCTTGGCGGTACAGTAACCGATCTGGATGATTGGCTTACCCGCCTTGACGAGGCCCTGCCAAGAGCCATAGCAGCCTGGATCGCTCGCGGCTCAGAAAGCAGTTCCAGCAGCTGGATTCTGCCTGCAGCTCAGGTTGCGAAAATGGGCAAAGGCAAATTTCCTATTTCCAAAAAACTGCTCAAGCAGATGGAACCGCTATTGGATAAGCCTTTTGCCAGCAAAGAGGCTGTTGAGGATGCTTTTGCGGAAACCATGGGAAAAATGGCCAAAAAAGCCCGCCGTGCTCTTCAGGCTGTGGAAGAACAGGAACAGACAGAACATAGCCTGGACCCGGATTTCTGGCGGGAAACAGCGGAAAGTATGGGGATGCCGGCTGAGACATCTGCAGAGCAGATAAACGCTGTGCTGGATGATCCCGAAGCTCTGACACAAACCATTACGGCACTCTGTCAGCAATACACCTTGCCGGACATCCATGCTGAAATCAAACAGCGGAGCAGAATGCTGCAAAGTGATGCCTGGGTGGATGGAGAAATCAAAACACGGGAACAACATCTTCGTATCAAGCAGATGCTCCTGCAAAGAGAGATCAAGGAAGAGCAATGGGGTGAACCGGCAGCTGTCCCTGCCGGGGTTGATGATGCTGCCTGGCGGGAATTTATCCACTCCCATGATCGTGTGCAGTACCGTCACATGCTCAATGATCGCAATCTGCGCAAATCCATTACCAATGATGAAAACGCCATTGCCTTTTTACGGGGCTATCGCGACAAGGCCAGGATTGAGATTTCCGGGGCAGAATCATGTGATTATCGGGCCGGAGGCCCCTCCCGCCGTCATATCTCCAAGGAATACGGCAAGCCCTATGATACGGTCTTTATGCGTATGCTTTCCTGGTCTCCTTCAGCTGGCAAGGCTGGTACCTGGGAAGCCTATATACCGGGCAGCACTATAAAAGGTGCGTTCAGAAAACGGGCCGCTATGGTGCTTGGCGCATTATGGGGTGAGGGCAGGGATACCAGCGACGTTCTGGATCGTCTGTTTGGTAAACAGCGACAGTCAGGTCTTGTCAATTTTTCCGACGCTTATCTGCGCAACCCGAATGCATCGGACCAGCCCTGGTGCTCTCTGGACGCAGTTCGGATGGACCCGGCATCCGGCGCACCTGTGGACGAGGCCAAACTTGACCTGCTCTATGCCTATGGCAGGGATTTTCAGTTTAAGCTGCGCCTTGATCTTGCTGACCTGAATGAACAGGACATGCAGGCTGTGGAGGTGCTCATGGCCTTGCTGGCTGATTTTCAGGACGGCGATATTGTCCTTGGTGGTAACAAGACCAAGGGACTGGGCTGGGTCAAAGCGCAGACAGATGCGGTCACCTGGCTCTGCTCTTCTGCTGATCGACTTGGGGCCAAATTGTTTCAGGACGCTGCTCCAGAGGAGCACGGTCTCTGGCAGAAAACACAGCTTGAAAACAAGGCTGCTGATGCCTTTTGTCGTCGTCTTGCCCGGATCAAGGCAAAGCAGGATGTGCCTGCTACCCCGCCCCAAAGTGCTTCCGGCTATATTTCCCATCGCATCCTTGGCGGGCATAACGGTATCCTGGTTTTGGAAGGCAAGCTGCTGACCCCGCTCCATATCAAGGAAAGCGGTGAACCATCGCACAGTATGATGCTGGGTAATGAACCAGTCAATGGCTGGGATTTCTTCAGCATGACCCCACCTGATGCGGAGAGGCGGGGCCAGGATCGCTGCTATGCCATTCCTTCCGGCTCTCTCAAGGGGATGATCCGCCATATCTATTCCATTGCCACTGATTCTGCTCAGGAGAGCCCTTCCCTTGACCGGCTCAACCCCACAGACTCCCTGTTTGGCTGGGTCGGCAACGGACCTAATCAATCCATTATGGGCAGGGTTGTTTTTGAGTTTGGCAGGTTTGAGCAGCCGGAATTTGGCTGGTTCAAGACACCCTATCCCTATGGGGGCTGGCAATGGGACCAGGGCAAGTGGAAAGACATTGGCAAGGGACAGGTCAAAATGCACCGGATTGACAATCAATGGCGGATTTTCCCGCAGGCCCCGCTTGCCCCTTGTGTGGAACAGCGTGCTGATTTCAACCCGGATGAGATTGACGCATCGTATCAACGTGCAGTCCTTCCTGGCTCCACCTTTACAACTCAGATCAGGTTCTGGAATCTCACAGATCAGGAACTGAGTCGTCTGCTCTGGTGTCTTGTCCTGGATAACGATATGGGCCATAAGGCCGGAAAAGGCCGGTATCTTGGTTTTGGTGCCCTGCAACTGCGCCTGTTACCGGAAAGCCGACTGATTGACCTGAAAGCCCGGTACAGTGAGAACCGCGACAACAGTGGTGTTCCGCTTGATCTGAACAAGCTGCTGCAGGTTGACCTGATCAAACATCACAAAGATCTGCGAAAATTGCTCAATGTTAAACCTCTCTGATAGGTTGTACCGCTGCTGCACCGGCCCTGAGTTGCTCGGGGCCGTGCGCTGGTTTCGTCATCATAAATGTCATTATAACAATGACACTCTCCCGCTGCCGCCGGTACGAACGGCTCTGTCTTCACTTTGTGTTCGTTGCAACCTTGATGCTGTAGCAGCAGACGGGAACATGAAAAATGAAGAAATGTTGTGTCCTTTTTGTCTGGCTGTCAGCAAAGAGGCCCGGCAGGTGCAAAGGCAGATCAGGCATTTTTTCTGCATTCTCGGTCGGACAAAGCATATGCCCTGGAATCTGCGACAAAGCTCTCCTGTACCAGCCTATAAGGAGATCATTCAGCTGGAAAAAGAATATTTTCTCTTTATGCTTGAAAGGCACGACCTTGGTCCCTGGTTGAGCGAACTTTTGCTTGAGCATGGAGAAGAGTATCAGGCTGTGTTGACCCTTTTTCCGACCACAGGGAAAACATATCCTTCCATGGGGGATTCCCTCCGCCTTGCCCGCCATTATACGGCCCGTATTCCTTTGCCAGTAAGCGGGGTTTCCATCTGTCTGTATGCCCATTCCCGCCATATTCTCCGTAGTCCTGAGTCTGAGGTGGCCCTGAACAGTCCGCTTGAGGAGTTCCTGCAATACATAAATATGGCTGTCCAGTTTCGCCGTTATATTCACCCGGGTGATCAGGAGGAACTTCAGTATATTTTGCTGGAGGATCGGGAAAATCTTCGTTTTCACTACGGTCGTTTGCTCAGTCGTCTGCAACCGGAAGCCAGGGAGATGCTGGAGACCTGGGCTGTTCGGCAGTGGACAAAAGAGCAGGTCAGTCATTTTTTCTCCATGTTGCCTTTTGCCCGGTTTTCAGCCCCATGATACAAATACTTCGCTACTTGTTTGTCCTGCGCATCAACCGTTCTCTGATTGAAACGCTGAAACAGCCGGACCAGGAGATCCTACATAATCTTGCGGCCCTGATTGCGGAAAATATGGGAGGAGCTGATGGCAAGGCCTGGAAAAAAGCTGCGCGACGCCTTGCCAATGCCTCTGTCGATGTATCTCTTGATGCTGTTCCGTTGGCTGGGCCACCGCCCTGGCCTATTGATGCTGTTTTGTTGGCTGAGAATCCTGGTACCCGTCTTTGCCTTAATGAACTTTTTTTCTTTGAACTTACCGTGCTTGGCGACAGGATAGGGCATCATTTTATCCTGGAGTACCTGTTACCTGCTCTGGAGCAGGCCGGGTACAGCAGGATGGAAAAACAACCCAAGTTTGGTCTTTGGGGGAATTATGAGATTGTAGGTCTGTTTTGCGCCCACGGTGCAGACTGGGAACCAGTGATTGATGAAGGGCAGTTGAGCAGTGATTATTTTCCAAAACCTGATCAGTGGGCACGGGATTTTATGATGAATGGAGCTGGAAAGATTTTTACCCGGCTTGACTGGATCCGTCCTTTGGCTCCTGATGCGGCTATGCCGGAAAACGGCCCGGATATGCCTTGGCTGCTTGCGGCCCTGGAGCGCAGGATGACTGCACTAAAATTATTGAACAAGGGGAGTGCAGATATGGACACCCTGGTTCAGGGGATTCCTGGCATGGAGAAAGCAAGCTGGCAAGAGGCTGTTGATGCTGCGCAAGCTATGCCTGCACCGGTTTCTGTTCTTCGTCCTGTTGAAAAAGAACATCCTGCAAAGGCTGTGATTGGCAGACAGCATTTCAGTGCTCTTCCGCCTGTTGTCCTGCCCTGGCTTGAACTGGCCTCTATCCTCCATCTTGGCCTGCATACCCATTATGGCTATGGCGGGTTTTCGTTGGCATAGCTATGACTGATATATCTGACAACGGACTCAACATCAGCAGGCCGGTTGCCGTCTGGAACCGGGAGATCAAGGCGGAACCACGCAAACTGCTACTTGGTATCGGCAAGATGGTGGTTGAAGGAGTCTTCAAGGACTGGAGCGACTTTGGCGGTGCTGCTCTCGACACCCTGGATGCCCTTGGTCTGGCCAAGAAACCGGGTGAACTGGCTTGGTTACTCATCTATCGTGCCCTGATGACAGCTTTGACTGAGTTGGTGAAGAATTACCAGGATTTGTTCCGTAAGTCACCGGAATCAGACAAGCTGGAAGAAATTTCCACTCTGTTTGAACAGGCAATGGCAAAGGCGGATGTCACCATCACCCTGAATTTCTTTGACCGACCCGGTGAGCTATCCCTGCTCAAGGAACTGCACGCCCCTTTGATCGAGTGGTTGCACGGACTCGGTGCTTCAGAAGCTGATGCTGCCCAGATCGCCTGTCGTCTGGCGGATTATTTTGTCTTTGCCCTGCACCAGACCTGGCGCAAGGCCCCACAAGATTACGCAGCCCTGACCCAATATTTTGACAGCCCGTTCACCGGGGCGACTGAAGAGGTACGGAACTGGCTGCTCTATGCGCAGCATCTGCAACGGCAGGTCAGCGACCGGATGTTTGCCGAGGCATTTGGCGTGGATAAGGTCTATGTGCCGTTGCGGGCCTATTATGAGGAAAAGGAGCAGGAGGATGAGCGCAGGCAGGAGCTGGAACCGCACCGAGACAAGGTAAAACGGATCGTGGTGGATCTGGAAGACGAGTTCCGCAGTTGGCTGGACAACTTCACCGCTGCTCAAGCAGTGCGCTTTATCAGCGGCGGGCCGGGTTCGGGCAAATCCACCTTTGCCAAGATATTTGCCGCCAAGATTGCCGCAGAAAACAAGATCCCCTGCCTGTACATTCCCCTGCATCTCTTTCATGCCACAGACAACCTGATCACGGCAATGGAGAGCCATATCAAGAACAACCCGTTCCTGTCCAGCAATCCGCTGGCTGCCAAAGAAGGCAAAGACCGTCTGCTGATCATCTTTGACGGCTTGGACGAGCTGGCTCTGCAAGGCAAGGCTGCTTCGGAGACAGCGAACAGCTTTGTCGATGAGGTGCTGCGCCGCATTCACGAGGGCAACAGCTATGGCAAGCAACGGCAGGTTATTATCACCGGGCGGACGATTGTCATTCAGTCGGTGGCGGCCAAGCTGCGCGATGCCAAGCAGATCAGCTATGTGCTACCGTATTTTGTTGCAGAATGGGAGCGGGAGGAATACCACGACCCGGCCAAGCTGCTTGCTGAAGATCAGCGGCAGCGATGGTGGCGGCAGTACGGCGACGCTGCGGGCAAAGGCTATGCGGGCCTGCCTGATGACTTGGCGCGACAGCATCTTGCTGAGATCACGGCCCAGCCGCTGCTGAATTACTTGGTTGCGTTGAGCTATGACCGCAAGACCATCCAGTTTACCGACGAGACCACGCTGAATCAAATCTATGCCGACTTAATTAAGGCGGTCTATTGCCGTCAGTATGAAGATGGTGGCCGGGTAAGTGCTTGTGCGGGCGGGCTGGATGAGAAAGACTTCATCCGGGTCTTGGAGGAAATCGCCTTGGCAGTATGGCACGGCGACGGGCGCACCGCCACAGTTGCCGGGATTCGGGAAAAACTCAAGGCGGGCGGCATTGAACGCTATCTGGAGCAGTTCCAAGAAGGGGCAAAAGCGGGCGTGACTCGTCTGCTCACCGCCTTCTACTTCCGGCAAAGCGAGCACCGCCAAGACGGCGACCCGACCTTTTAATTCACGCATAAGAGCTTTGGCGAATACTTGACAGCCCTGCGCATTGTCCGCCTTTTGCGCCAGATGCAGAAGCAGCGCAAGCGGCGACAGGAAGACCCGGATGATGGTTGGTCGGAAAAGGAGGCGTTGCAACATTGGACTTCCTTTTGTGCGATCATATATGGATGAAGACCTTCTGCGTTTCATCAGCAATGAATGGCTCTTCGCAGATTAGTGGGAAACGCCATATTCTGCATAATTAGAATAGACATTCTGGGGAGATAATATTATAATTTGTGAAAAAAATCAAAGAGGTTTTTCCATGAAACTACTTTCTCTTGCTTA
>NZ_JALAAI010000037.1:0-29633 GCF_052785085.1 Candidatus Electrothrix sp. | reverse complement strand
AAGTAACTTAAGAAGATCATGGCAATTTTCTCCTGATAAAGTAATTCTAGAGAAAATATGATCATTTTATTCTGCTTTTCAAGTGGTTATTGTTGATTTTGTATCAAGAAGGTGTCGTTTTTGAGTATTACACAGCGCAAGGCGAAATCGCCGAGTCCTCGGAAGTCCTGACTGCTTAAAAAAAAGAATGATCCTATCCACAGCTGCTTAACTCTCCAACAATCCTGCATAAACTGTTTTCCCATTCCCTTACAGCGTTTTTTGTAAGAAGATCCTGGCCTGACATCTCTGTGAAAATTTGTTGACACCGATATGTTAAACGTAATATATCTATAAATATTTACTGCGTAATATCATATTTGTCCATGCTCCCCATCACCAGTAGCACTAACTGAGGAACAATGCTTAAAAATATCTCAACAGCCACTCTTGTCCTTGTCGTTCTGCTTTTTCATAGCTGGCAGGCAACAGCAGCCCAAAAAATGATCGAGGATATCAACTTCGAGCATTCCGGCGACGGAGAAGAACGCATCATCTTTAAACTCAACGGCACCTATATCCCGAAAATATTCACGCTGCAAGGGAAACAACCCCGAGTGGTCTTTGATTTTGAGGATACAAGTGCAGCAAAGATGATTAACAACATCATCAACACCAATGGCGAACTCATCAAACGCATCCGGGTTGGTATCCATAAAGGTGATGACCCCAAAACACGGGTTGTGCTTGATCTCCGACCCAACAAGAATATCAATATCCGCCAGGATTTTGATAACAAAAAACAATCCCTGATTGTTTCAGTCCATTATGCAGGTGCAAAGAAGGCGAAAGAAGAGAAAAAAACAGCGCCACCTCCTGAGCCAGATCAACAACACCAGGAAGAACCCAACCAGGCAGTACCCCCACCGCAGCCTGAAGAAAAACAGGAGCACGTTGCGCAGCAGCCAGAAACAACAGCTCCTGAGCCTGAGCAACACGAAAAACAATCAGCACCTGTTACACCGGTTGCAAAAGCAGAGCAAACTCCTCAGGCGGAAGTGGAAGATATCCAGGAGAATGCTGGTCTCCCTATCCTGACCTCCATCAGCTTTGACAATGATTCCAACCGGGGCGAAATGGTCCTGTTTAAGTTGAATGAATTTCACCCTCCCATAGTCTTTGGCATTGAAGAGGGAACCCCAAGGGTGGTTTGTGATTTCAAGGATACTGTGGCTGCAAAGGATATCCCGGACAGCCTGAAGACAGCTGGAAAGTACATCCAGAAAATACGAATAGGGAAAGAAAAAAAGGAAAACAAGGTACGGGTTGTTCTTGATCTGACCCCGAGCTACAGCTACGACCTGCAACAGGTCTTTTTTAAAGAAGAGAACCTCTTTGTCATCATCATCAACACCCTGGGGAACGCGCCAACCGGCGATCCTTCAGAACTCCTGCGATAAAAATCCTTTCCCCCGGAAAACACATCAGGCGACTCCAAGGAGTCGCCCGCTTCAGGATTCATTGATGAGTTTTCGCACTTCAAAATGAGGTGGTATCTTGACCTGAAAACGTCGTTGCTCTATTGGTTTAAAATCAAAAATCTCTGTGAAAACCAAGGTAAAGTCAGCCTCCAGAGCATCGCCTGTCATCTCAATCCGGCCAGGCCAGCTGCATGTCCTTGGTGTTGCTGAGTAGTCAGCATACCTGGCTTCAAACTGAATATCACCGTCCGCATCAAGAACCATGTGCCGAACCAGTTGATTGTCTTCATTGAGTGCCAACATATGCGTCATCTTTTCTTTGTCCTCACCTGCTTGACCAGGATAGGCCACTTCATACCAGAACAGGTTTTCCTCTGCATCCATTCTGGTTGAAAGATTCTGCATTCCCCGGCGGTTCACACGACCGCTCAACCAATAAAAAAGATCCTCATGAGGAATAAAGGGTGGAAGAAATTTCTGGACCACATCCAAATCCATTGTCCCGGTATACCCGATTGCCTCATTATTATCTGCTAAGGTAAACCGGTTCTCGTGTGCTCCCAGCAGGACTAATGGCCTGCCCAAAGGATCAATCATGGCAAAACGTAAGGACGAAGGATGCATGGCCTGCATGGTTGCAGAAAGGGTCTTGCCCTGACCATAGGCCTGCCAGCTGAACTGCACATCACAATCTATAGCATTAACACAGGACTGGCCCAAAAAACGGGTAAGCTTGCTCTCCACCTGCCGCAGCTCTGTGCTATCACTTATCTCCACTGTTTTGGGTGGGGTTGCTGCACAACCAGCCAACATCAATACCCCTGCGCAATACCATATTATCCCCTGTTTACTCTTTCTCACTTGTTTCCTCCATTTTTAAGACGATGAATTTTTTTCTGTATACGCTGACTTTCTTTATCTTCCCGGCCCATACCGCCCGGCTTCTGCTCTTTCCTGTATTTATGATACATATCAAGAAATTTCTCCCAGGTTTGCCTGGCTTTCTCTGGAAGATCCAAAGCAAGATAGGTTTCTGCTAAATGATCAAGGATTGCCGGATCATCAGGGGCCATTTCCACGGCCATTTCCAAAGCTTTTCGTGCTTTTTCATACTTCCCCTGCTGATAATAAACCCAGCCAAGGCTATCGCGAATATAGCCGTTATTTGGTTTAAGTTTTACTGCACGGGAAATATAGCGCAAGGCCTCAGATAAATTTTCCTTCTTATCAGCCCAGGTGTAGCCAATATAATTCAAAGCCCCGGCATGCTCTGCATTTATTGTTATAACCTGTTCCATCACGTTCAGGGCTGCATCCTGATCCCCAATAAAATCCAGAAATAATCCGTATTCGTACAGCACCTGCTCATTCTTATCGTATACCTCAAGGGCACGCAGAAAGGTCTTGCGACATTGCTCTTCCTGACCAATGAATTGGTATATGCCAGCAAGCAGAATGTACAAATCCGGCGTCCCCCCTTCTTCCTGAGCAAGAACAGTTTCAAGTACCTGAACAGCCTCCTGATAACGCTCCAATTCCTTTAATGTACGTACCTGTAGAAAAAGACTGTCTTCATATTCCTTTGCTTCTGGATCTATCTTTTGCAAATCCAGGAGAAGCTCTTCGTATTGTTCCAGCTGAAACCGAAGAGCAGCCAACAGATAACGGGCCTCGGAAAGTTCATTTTTCTGGAGAAATTCCTCAAGCAAAGCTATTGCCTTATCATATTCTTCCCAGCGAACATGCAAACGGATGATGGCCAATTCTGCTTGGGTTGGATCCTTAATGTTCTTCTTAAGGTACTGTAATTTTTTCATAGCCTTATGCTCCTTTCCCTGCAGCAGGTAGAGATGGATAAGAGCAACCAGGGCTTCTTCATTTTCTTCATCATGATGAAGAATTTCCTGGTATAATGTAACGGCTTCTGTATATTTCTCCTGTCTGGTCAAGAGGTCAGCAAGTTCCAGTTGCAAGCCCTCAGACCATGTGATATCAAGTGCCTGTTCATAATGTTGTTGACCAGCTTCAAAATCCTCCTCTACTACCAAGAGTCGGGCCAAAAGAAGGTGTGCTGAATAGGAACGCTCATCAACTGCCAGCACATCATGAAGAGCTGTTTTAGCCATATCATACTTGTTTTCTGCAAGATACAGCTCGCTCAATAAGAGCAGGGAGGTGGTATCCTGCTCATCCAGTTGATGAATTCTTCGGTACTGCGCTGCTGCCTTGGAGAATTCACCTTGACGGATATATATCTTGGCCAGTAACATTCTGGAAACGGTATCTTCCAGATGCTGATCAAGATACTGTTTCAGATGAAGAATAGCTTCCTCACCACGGTTAAGACGCAGGAGCAGTAACGGGACCTTGCGAAGAACAAATTCTGCATCAGGGTCACATTGAAGGGCTTTTTCATATAAGGCCAGAGCTTTTTCATACTCTGCTGCCAACTCAGCATGACGTCCCAAAAGAAAATGTAAATAACTGCATCCTTTCTCCCCCTTTCTTTCCTGGGATGGAGCTGATGCAGGGTACACCGCCTTGTCAGGCGCTGCCAACTCATGGCCCGTACTAACAGTTTTCTTCTGCCCACAGCCACCAAGTCCGCTGATAAAGGCAAGTGCGAGTATGCCCAGCTTCAATTTCCGGGAGGAGACGTCCGCCCAATCCTGATACAACATAGATTCTCTGCTCTTTCTAATATTTCTCAAAAATTCCCGGTTATCCTATAAACGACCATCATTGTCTTGACGATTACACAAACTTATTTATATAGCATGAACAAGGATTTCACAACAGAAGAGCAATATATTTCTCTCAAACAAAGTGAACACCAGTAACATCCTGTCAAAAACGTTGTCTTTTTTTAACAACGTCCAGGTTCTCTTGAGAAAAGGAAGAACAGGTTTCCCACCTTTAACAAAAGCAAAGTACATAACATGTCCTCCTCTACCCTTTTTTTGCTCCGTTTTCTGGCTATCGTACTGACTGTCCACTTTCTTATGCATTACTACTTCTGGCATTGGATGGTCAAAAGGCCTGGCTTGAGCCATCAGAAGCAACGGCTTGGCACAGGGATTGTGCTCCTTCTTTTTCTCATTCTGCCAGCAGCTCGCACCCTGGCAGCATGGTTCTCAGTTGAGCAACGCTATCCTCTCTTATGGCTTGGTCACCTTTGGCTTGGGATCCTGATGCTCTTTGTTTTCTTTTTTCTTGCCGCAGATAGCCTGCAATTACTCACCGCTATCGGTCAGCACTTATTTGCGAAAAAACAATATATCCCTGATCCGGGGCGGAGACGTTTTCTTGCCCGCGCCCTTGCTTCTACGGCCTCTATTGCGGTATTTGGGGTTTCAGCCTTTGGCGTAAAAAAATGCCTTGATCCCCCCACGGTCAACCGGCTTCCTGTTACTCTTCCTGGTTTGCCTGCTGGCTTTCAGGGGTTTTCCCTTGTCCAGATATCTGATATCCATATCGGTGCCATGTCAATGAGAGCTGAACTGGCTGAAATTGTAGCTGTCGTTAATAACCTGACCCCTGATCTTATCGCCATAACAGGAGATTTAGTTGATGGTAAACCTGCTGAGCTTGCTGGCGAACTTGCCCCGTTGGCTGACCTCAAGGCCCGGCATGGCATTTTTTTTGTCACAGGTAATCATGAATACTATAGCGGAGTCGAACAATGGCTGCCTATCATAGAGGAACTGGGTATTACGGTCCTTAATAATAGCAGAGTAGAGATCCGTCAGGGCAGGGATGCGATTATTCTGGCCGGAGTAACAGATTATCAAGCCGGAAAATTTGGCAAAGAACATGCCCCGGATTTTACCAGGGCCTTGGGTGGGGAAGAAAAAACAGGAGAGACAGCGCCAACAAAGCCTGTTATCCTGCTGGCCCATCAACCCAGAGCTGTTGAAGAAGCAGCGGATCATGGGGTGGATTTGATTCTTTCAGGGCATATGCACGGTGGACAGATCTGGCCTTTTAACTATCTCACTCCTCTGCAACAGCCCTACCTGAAAGGATTTTATCAACATAAAAACACCCTGATCTACGTCAATCAGGGAACCGCCTATTGGGGACCACCCATGCGGGTGGGAACCTATAAAGAAATCAGCCAGTTTATCCTGAGCTAATGAGAATCAGTCTTTCAGCATATTTCAGTACACCCTGGTCCACCTCCCTTGAGATGGAGCAACACAACATGAAAGCTCATCATTACGAACTATGAACATCCTGCTTTTTGAACAGCATGAACTTGATGGCCCCAACAAAGACCGCCTCATTCTCACAGGCCATCGGGCCAGGCATATCCACACTATCCTGAAACTGAAACCCAGCGACAGCCTGCAGATCGGCATGATCAATGGCAAGATGGGCCAAGGAACAATCATCCGAATGGCTGAGCAGGATGGGCAATCCGTTGAACTCAAGGTTGAACTGGACAGCCCTCCGCCTCCAGCCCCGACAGTGGAGCTGATCCTTGCCCTACCCCGCCCGATTATGCTCCAGCGTATTCTCAAGCAGGCAACCGTAATGGGGGTAAACCGTATTCATCTGATCAGGTCTGCCAGAGTAGAAAAATCTTTCTTTCAGACTCCGGTACTTGAACCAGGAAAAATCAAGAACCTCCTGCTGGAAGGGTTGACGCAGGCTGTGGATACCCGTTTACCTGAAGTACTGATCCACCGTCGTTTTAAGCCTTTTGTTCAGGATGTTGTGCCGACCTTAACCGGTCTTGGGCTGCTTGCTCATCCGGGAGTAACAACAGGACTGTCAGAGGTTTATCCGAAGTCAGGAGAAAAAGAAAAAATCCTGCTGGCTATCGGGCCGGAAGGCGGGTGGAATGATTTTGAGGTGGAGAATTTTCTTGCTCAGGGGTTTGCCGGGTTTTCTATGGGGAATAGAATCCTGCATGTGGATACAGCGGTTGTTGCCTTGCTGGCGCAGTTAGAGATACTGCGAGTAACCCACTCAAGGTCTGCTTGAACAAATCACCCCACATCAAACTGCTGCCGCCGATACTGCACAGCCTCAGCAACATGGGCGGAATCAATTCCCTCAGCCCCGGCCAGATCGGCAATGGTGCGGGCAATCTTGATGATCCGATGATAGGCGCGGGCGGACAAACCGAGGCGGTCAATAGCATTATTCAACAGGCCCTTACTTTGCTGATCCAGCAAACAAAAGGTCTCGATTTGCCGGGAACCCATCTGGGCATTGCAATTGATAAACGACACAGCAGCAAACCGTTGCTGCTGAAGCCTGCGGGCCGTATTAACCCGTTCCCGAATCTTTTCCGATGATTCTCCCGGCTTTTGGGTGCTGATTTCCTCCACCTGAACCGGTGGCACTTCAATGTGCATGTCAATCCGGTCCAGCAACGGCCCTGATAACTGGTTCCGGTAACGTTGCACCTGCACAGGTGAGCATGAGCATTTTTTCACCTTATCACCAAGAAAACCGCATGGGCAGGGATTCATAGCCGCGACCAGCATAAAATTTGCTGGAAAACGAAGGCTTGCCGCTGCCCGGGCAATGGTCACGATGCCATCTTCCAAGGGCTGACGCATCACCTCCAGGACATGCTTGCGGAATTCCGGCATCTCATCAAGAAAGAGCACCCCGTTATGGGCCAATGAGACCTCACCAGGCCGGGGAATTCGCCCGCCGCCGATTAAACCGGCATCGGAAATAGTATGATGAGGGGTACGAAAAGGGCGGGTCACCAGCAGCGGCATATCTTCAGGGAGCAACCCGGTGGTGGAATAGATCTTGGTGGTTTCCAGGGCCTCATCCAAACAGAGATCCGGTAAAATGGTAGGCAGCCTGCGGGCCATCATGGTCTTACCTGTGCCAGGCACTCCGCTCAACAGGAGATTATGACCGCCTGCTGCGGCTACTTCAAAGGCTCGTTTGGCATGTTCCTGTCCCCGCACCTCGGAAAAATCCACTGTATATTGGTTGCGTCTGCTGAACAGGGCCTGCACATCAGTGCGGGAAGGCGTAATGTGCTGCTGTCCGGCAAGAAAATCCATTGCCTGTCGCAAGCGTTTCACAGCAATGATATCAATTCCGTCAACAACAGCAGCCTCATGGGCATTATCCGCAGGAACCAGAAAACGGGTCACACCCTGCTCTTTGGCCTCCAGCACCATAGGGAGAACCCCCCGGACCGGACAGACTGCCCCATCAAGAGAGAGTTCACCAACAATGGCGATGTCTTCCAGATCCGGACAGGTCAGTGAACCGGAAGCCGCAAGAATACCCAGAGCAATAGGCAGATCATAACCAGCTCCTTCTTTCTTGACCGCTGCCGGAGCCAGATTAACCGTGATCCTGCGGGGCGGAAATTCATAGCCTGAGTTTTTTATCGCTGCCTTGACCCGATCCTTGGATTCACGCACTGCTCCCTCAGCCAGGCCAACCGTGAAAAAACCAGGCAGACCTAAGGCTAAGTCCACTTCCACCTGGACAATAAGGCCGTCAACTCCTGTTACAGCACCGCTCAGTGTTTTTGCAAGCATTTTTATCAGATCTCAACCTGTTAATAACAAACAGCAACAACAGCTGTTACTTGAGATCCTTATTATATTCCATATCAAACCACATGGCAAACAGGGTAAAGAGACTGGAACTCATAAAGGAAAACATAGCTGCCAAGGTATTGATAGGAGGCAGGTGCCCGTCAATATTGAGGTAGACAACCATTCGGATTGACAGGATGACCGAGAAAAAGAAAAACAGCAAGCCAAGGAAATAGAAAAAAATCAGCGGATGAAAATCGCGGATAACGTATTTTTGCAACATCCTGCGGAAAAAACCTTTTGTGAGCATCCACGGAATCGCAAAAGTTACTTTTCGTATCTTTATCCCTGATACTTCCCCCACGTTATAAACCGGTCGGACAGGAATGTCGCGCACCCGCATGTTGGCAATATTTAAACGGATCAGCATATCATTTGGTATGCCGTATTGCGGATAGAGTGTATCAAGATCAATAGCCTTAAGAGCGGCCAGGCTGATAGCTGTATAGCCGCTCTGCGAATCAGCAATATGCCAATACCCTGATGCGATCTTTGTAAAAAAAGAGAGAAAAGAATTCCCTATATATCGATGTTTAGGAATCATACCCCACGACTCTCCCTGAAAGAGCCTGTTTCCTTTGGTATAGTCACATTCACCTGCACAGACAGGTTGAAGAATGTGTGGCAGATCCTCTGGATCCATTTGAAAATCAGCATTCATAATGACAGAGACATCAAATTCATGATCTCTTGTCCACTTGTACCCTGTTGCCGTAGCTGCTCCGACCCCTCCGTTTTGCTCATGCTGAAGAAGAGTTATTTTTTTATTTGATGCAGCCAAGGATTGCACAACGGCTACGGTCTTATCCTGGCTACAGTCATCCACCACAACAATGTTGTCCACGTAGTCAGGCAGGGTGCTGATGACTTTGCCAACAAGTTTTTCTTCATTATACGCTGGGATGACAACAGCGATTTTTTTCTCAAGATACATAGTGCAAGGCCACGGGTAAGAACTGAACGGTTTAATATTTCTTTAAAAAGAGTATAGCACCCTATTTTTTGAATAGCAAGGAATCATCTCCCTTGTTGCTGAGGCGAATGCATGCATATCACCAAAAAAAATACCGATTGCTCACCTTACTTAATGAAAAAAAACTGAATTTATGGTTAAATCTGCAAACTCAGTTCATAAGCACCATAACAGCATGCAGCCAATGGCACATGCTGCATTCTTTCTACAACAAGCAAACAATCTAATGACAACAGATCAGGAAAATACTACGCCCGAACTTCCTTCCATCGGCATTGAACAGGAGCTGCGCAAATCCTATCTGGATTATGCCATGTCCGTTATTGTTGGGCGGGCCTTGCCCGATGTGCGTGATGGCCTGAAACCAGTTCACCGGCGTACCTTGTACGCCATGAGGGAATTGGGCAATACCCATAACCGCCCCTATGTTAAATCAGCCCGAATTGTTGGTGATGTTATCGGTAAATACCATCCCCACGGTGACTCAGCAGTCTATGACACCCTGGTGCGAATGGCTCAGGATTTTTCTCTCCGCTACCCCTTAGTTGACGGGCAAGGTAACTTTGGCTCTATGGACGGGGATCCGCCAGCGGCCATGCGTTACACAGAAGCACGCATGACCAGGCTGGACCAGGAGCTTGTTACTGATATTGACAAAGAAACCGTCGACTTCGTCCCAACCTATGACAACTCGCAACTGGAACCCACTGTCCTCCCCTCCAGGATCCCAAATATCCTGATCAATGGTTCTGAGGGTATTGCGGTAGGTATGGCAACCAAAATCCCGCCCCATAACCTCACCGAAATTATTGATGCTCTCGTCGCTTTGGTAGAGGATCCAAGCCTTTCCGTACATCAGCTCATGGATATCATCACAGGCCCGGACTTTCCCACAGGCGGTTTTATCTGCGGACGGGCCGGAATTCGTGAGGCCTATGAAACCGGGCGAGGCGTTATTGTCATGCGGGCCCGCATGCATGTGGAGCAAAAGAAAAAAGGCAGCGAGTCCATCGTGGTCACTGAGATCCCTTTTCAACAGAACAAGGCCAAGCTGGTCAAAAAAATCGCCCTGTTGATGAAGGAGAAACGAATTACCTCCATTGCAGAAGTGCGCGATGAATCAGATCGGCAGGGTCTCCGTGTTGTCATGGATCTGAAAAAGGATGAGATCCCGGATGTGACCATTAACCAGCTCTACAAGATGACACCCTTACAAAAAAGCTTTGGGATCATCATGCTCTGCATTGTTAATAATAAACCGGAAGTCCTGAACCTGAAAGAAGTCCTGGTTCACTTCATTGATCACCGGCGTACAATCATTTATCGCCGCACGGCCTTTGAACTGCGCAAGGCAGAGGAGCGGGCCCATCTTCTGGAAGGATTGAAGATTGCTCTGGATAATCTTGATGAGGTGGTTGAACTGATCAAGGCCTCAGCCAATCCAGCAGAAGCCAAGACCGGTTTGATAGAGCGCTTTGAGCTTTCTGAACTTCAGGCCCAGGTCATCCTGGATATGCGCCTGCAAAAGCTCACTGGTCTGGAGCGCGATAAAATCATTCAGGAATACACCGAAATCATGGAGCGCATTGCCTGGTTAAAGGATGTGCTTGCCGATGATGCCCTGGTGATGAATATTGTCCGGGAGGAGTTTGAGGCGATCCGCGAACAATACGGCGATGAGCGCCTGACCGAAATTATTGATGCGCCTGACGAAATTCTGCCAGAAGACATGATCACCCCGGAAGAGATGGTGGTGACGATTTCCCATCATGGTTATATCAAACGTAATCAATTATCCCTGTATCGGGCCCAGCGTCGAGGGGGCAAGGGGATCACAGGCATGGCAGCTGTGGAGGACGATTTTGTCACAGACCTCTACACGGCGTCGACTCTGGACACCTTTCTCTTTTTTACCAATAAGGCCCGAGTGTTTTGGCGTAAGGTCTATGAGCTGCCTATGGCTGGTCGCACAGCACGGGGCAGGGCTGTGGTCAACCTCCTGGAGTTAGCAGAAGGGGAAAAACTCGCCACTATTCTTTCTGTTCCTAATCTGGCAAATGCTGATGAAAGCTACACCATCCTGACCGTGACCAAGAAAGGCCGGGTCAAGAAGACCAGTATTGCTGAATATAAAAAGCCCGTGCGCAGGGGCAAGTACGGGCTGTCCATTAAAGAAGATGACGAGCTGCTCTGCGCAGCCATTACCTCTGGTGATGACCATGTCTTCCTGGTGACCAAAAACGGCCAGTCTATCCATTTCCATGAGAATGATGTGCGTACTATGGGCCGAACAGCTGCTGGTGTCAAAAGCATCACCCTGGCAGATGACGATGAAGTGGTGGGTGCCGTTGTTCTGAAAAGCCATGAATATGAAAAGAGTCAAGAGGAAGAAGATTCAATTCTCACGGTCACAGAAAACGGCTTTGGCAAGCGAACACTGGTAACCGATTATCGCCTCCAGAAACGGGGGGGCAAGGGGATTTTTGCCATAAAAACCAGTGAACGGAACGGCAAGGTGGTCGGGGCTTTTCAGGTGATTAATGAGGATCAGGTTATGCTGATTGCCAACTCTGCCAAGGTGATCCGGTTGCCTATGGATTCCATGCGGATTATCGGACGTAATACTCAGGGTGTGAAGATGATCAACCTCAGTGAAGGAGAAAAGGTTGTGGCCCTGTCCATGCTGGCCCGTACTAATGATGAGATTGACGATGCAGACGATTCTCTCACAGATGGAGAAGAGGTGCTGAACGATAGAGACAACCGAGATAATGAAAAGGAAGATACCGGGCAGGATGATAGCCAGGGAACAGATGAAACGCCCATTGATGAACCAAACGATTAAAAAGACAGCTGTTATCGGGGCAGGCAGTTGGGGAACTGCCCTTGCCAAGCTGCTGGCCGACAAGGGAGAACAGGTCCTGCTCTGGAGCCATCGGGCCGAGCATGTGGATGCCCTGCGCAGGGATCGGGAGAACCGGAAATACCTGCCCGGTGCGGCCTTGCCAGGCAATCTCCGCGCAGTAAACACCTTTGACGATCTGTCTTCGTGTCAATGTCTAGTTATGGTTGTGCCCTCTCATGGGTATCGCGAGGTATTCCGCAAACTCATTCCACAGCTTCAAGACGGAACCTGTCTGGTTTCCGCGGTCAAAGGAATAGAGATTGCAACCCGCCAGACCATGTTCCAGGTCATGCAAGAGGAACTTGCGCGACAAAACAGAACCGAAGCCATGCACATCGGGGTATTAAGCGGTCCCAGCTTTGCAGATGAAGTTGCCACTGGGCAGCCCACTGCGGTGACTGTCGCCTTTTCAGATAATCAGGTTGCCCAAGCAGTACAGCATCTCTTCTCAACATCTTCTTTCAGGGTCTACACCAGTACGGACACCATTGGCCTGGAGATCTCTGCGGCCATGAAAAACGTCATTGCCATTGCTGCGGGTATCTCTGATGGCCTGGGGTATGGGCTCAATACCCGTGCTGCCCTGATTACCCGTGGTTTGGCAGAAATCACTCGCCTGGGAACCACCTTAGGGGCAGACCCGCTCACCTTTTGCGGGCTTGGCGGGATGGGGGACCTGGTCCTGACCTGTACCGGTAGCCTGAGCCGTAACCGAACTGTGGGTATCAAACTGGGTGAAGGACGAACGCTTCAGCAGGCCCTGGATGAAATGACCATGGTGGCTGAGGGCGTCAAGACCACTCAATCCTGCTATGATCTGGCTGCCTCTGTTGGGGTTGAAATGCCGATTCTGGAACAGACCTATCAGATCCTGTATGAGGATAAACCCTGCCGGGATGCGGTTCAGGATCTGGTTGGCCGGAGTTTGAAAAAGGAAGCCTGAAAGCAGGGGGCAATCATTGCTCCGATGGATTGATGAGAAATGCTGGATATAGTAGCCACCTTGGCTGAACAAGATGGAAGTTTCTAAAAAAAAGGGTGCAAAAAGGGTGCGCAGGCCGGAAAAGTGGCGGAGGAGTGCTCCTGAGCGATTTTTCACTGCTCCTCGGTCATTTTGCTGCGCTTCGCACTCATTTTTCCGTGCTCCTTTGTTATTTTTCCGGGCGCGGAATGACTTTTCTCTGCTCCTCTGTCATTTTTCCTGGCTGCTGCATGGGTTTGCCCGGGCCCCGGATGATTTTTCAGGGTGCAGAAAGAGAGAAACCGGGATAAGGGCCTGCACTGCGGACATCATTTTGTTTTCCCCCCTGATCCTGGTTTGGACTGGCAGGAGAAGAACGTCATAATCGCCTTTCCGGATTGCTTGCAACCAAAGAATGCTGCTAATTCTGGATAATCTGCTGGTTGAATCGCATCACCCATTCCTTATAATCCACTGCTGTATCAGCGGCACCCGGAATGACCAGCCGTCATTCTCCTGCGCCAGGATTTCTTTGCGTATCAGGGCAGCCGTAGTGTGCAAATTCGGCGGCACTGCCTTTCCTTCCGCCAAAGCGATCAGCAGCGTCCGTTGTTCCTCGCTTAAAGCACGCCAGAATTCATCAAAAACGTAATGCCCACGCACAAAGACCGTTGGCAGCACAGCCATCACATCCTCTGCGTCCGCCTGTCTTCTCTTCTCTCTGTTTAGCAACTCAATCACCTCCTGACCGATGAGCTGGATATAGTACGGCTGCCCTTGTGTCAGCTGCCAGACTTCCTCCACTGCCGCTTCTAGCCATATCTCCGGGAAGCCTTCGACCGGGCGACGGATCAACTCCACGGCATCGTCTTTGTCCAGGAAGCTCACGCGCAGACTGCGGGTGTTGATCAGGCAGTCGCTCCAGTGCGGGGCCAGCTCTTCCGGCGTGTGCGACCCGGCAAAAAGAAGCAGCCAGCGGCGGCGGTGCTGGATCAGGTGGCGGAGGAAGTTGAGCGGTACATAGCTGCCCGCAGCAGTGACGATCTGATCAATGCGCTCGAACTCATCCAGGCAGAGGAGAAAGGTCTTGCCGGGCACGGCCTGCTCGATTGTTTCTAACCATTCAAGCAGGGAGGCGAACGGGTCACAAGCCAGCTCTTCCTCATTCGGCGGCGGTAGGGTCAGGCGGTGCGTTGTCCGGGATGACTCAATAATCTGATGAGCAAGATGGCGGGCCAAGCCGGGCAAGGTGCTGGACACTGCCATCCCTTGGCAGTCCACAAACAAGGGCAGGATGTCTGAAGGCATCTGCTTGGGCAGATAGCGCAGGACCGAGCTTTTACCGCTACGCCTGCCACCCTGCATGACCAAGGTGGGCGGTTGGGCCGAGAATAGCAGGCTTTCGATCTGGTGGAACAGGTCACGGCGGCCCTTGAACAGGCTGCCAGCCTTGTCTGGTTCCAGCGGCTGGCCGGGCAGATAGACCTGACGGATTTCAAAATCTTCCTGAATGGAATTGTGCAGAGTTGTGCAGGCGGCTTCTATAATCCGGTACCAGTTATCCAATATGCTACTAAATGCGCTAGCCTCATTATCGTGAAGAATATCCAGCCTATTACGTTGGTCGTTGATTTTTGTTTCAACTTCTTTCAGACGCTGTTTTCGACGAAATAACGTACTTGATTTCAAAGCTGATCTAACATCTTGACTAAGCTTTAAACAACTAAGGACATGATTGCCTGCCTTGTTGGTCAATGATTTCGCTATCCAATCAATCCTGTTAGATAACAAAGCAATATGAGACACTGTCTTACAGCTTGCAAATAATCTAACAGCAATGGAAAAATCTTCTGTAACTATTTCTATATCAATAAGATGCAGCCTATCTGGCAATTGTCCAGATAGCTCAAGAAAATGCAACAACTGCCCTGTGATATGAACTGGCTTTTGTTCGGCAAGCTGTTCATTCACAATCCCCCAAGCCAACATAAATTCCTGAATCGTATAATGGCTGAAACGAAAAGCCCGCTCAGAATTGCGGTTCAGCAGAGATCGTCCACCCAGCTCAAACTTCTCCACCCAGCCGATATTTTCATCCTCCCGAACCAGCTGCTGCAAGCCATCCTCTCCAATTATCCTTACACCCTGCCGTTCCATCGCCTCTGCAACCCGTAAGCAGGCATGAAACAGTTCCTTTCGTTCCGGCACCCGTCTATCCTTATACTGGCCTCGAATCTTACGCACTTCCCTATTCAGCCACTCATCCACCAAAGCCTCGTAGACCGTGTAGGCATTCCATTCCTGCTGACATTCTACTGCCAGCAGCTTATCAATATGCTGCAAAAGCATAGGCCGCATCCGTAAATCCTGCATATGCTCTAAAAGGACGGTTGCCTTTGCCCGCTTTTTTTTGATCCGGCTTTGCAGGAAAGGCCAATAATACCAACGCAGGGGCAATTTACGTTGAATAAACTCCTGAACCTGCTCATCGCTGAAAGGCGAAAGATAGAGCACCGGGCAATGATAACCTGATAGCACCTTGATCTCGGCTCGACCCAGCCGGTCCGGTTCCATTTCCGGGAAAAATTGAGTTCGGCTAGAAATAATCACTCGGCGAAAATCCTCACTAGCGAGCAAGAGTTCCAGCAGCCGTTCCCGAATCCGCTTCCAGGATTTAGGATCTTCGTCCAGAGCATCCAGCAGCAAGACGGTTTCGCCCTTATTTTTCAATACAGCTACTCGCTCTAAGGTATCTTCACCTAGTTTGAACAAAGCACAGTTATAGCCCCTAGGCCAAAAGCTAGTCAAGTGCATGAGCTTGATCATGAGTAGCAAAGAGGTCTTTCCCATGCCCGCATCAGACAAAATAAACATCTGGTGACGCCCGTCTTTCTCCAAGGGTAATTCACCACGAAGAAAGCCATTGATCCGCTCAAAGGCTGGTTGTTGGGCCGCTGAAATTAATTCATCCTGATGGGCGTCTGCGGGGTTACGATCCTGAAAATAAGGCTCAATATATAAGCCACGGTATACTTCTGGATCAACAAACTCATCCCGCAAACCATCAAGCTCTTTTTTTTGTTCCCCTGTTATCTTCCCAAAGCGCTTCCACATTGGGTTGACCCAAGATGATTTGACAAAAGTTATTACTTCAAATCCCATTATCGACTTTTCTTTACAGCGAATTGATTCAAAATATAGAGTGATACAAATCTACCACAAAGGTTGTTAGTGCCTTACTCCTGAACTCCTGTCATAAAAAACAAGAAAATGAGCAGGCTTTTTTCTTCAGAAGAATAAGCAATTGCATTTAAAACTGTGCTTAGAGTTCAGAAATTGGGTTGCGGGCGATTAGCCCGCGTTGGTATCCTTTGGCATATTGCATGGAAAAAATTTCGGTAAATGTGAGGTGTTTTCGAGAACAAACCCACCCAGCGTTAAAACGCTGGGCTATTCTCGTGCTGTCCCTCCGGGACGCTTGGTTCACGGATAGCCCCGGAGGGGCGACAGAACATAGCCCGGTGTTTCAACACCGGGGCGGAAAGGCAGAGGCAAAAAAAACATTGGTCAATGCCAATCGAAACAGTATAATGATCTTGTAGCTTTTCTGCAAAGGATGCCAACAATGCTGCCCACATCGCTGTTGCGGCTCGGCACCGTATGGATTTCCTCCTCACATGGAACTGTACCCACATTGCCAATGCCGAACTGCTCCGTATTCTGAGCACGGCAGCGACCGAAGCAGGTTATATCCTCCCCGTAATCTGCACCCCTGATGAACTCTTTGGCGGAGACGACGAATGAGCCAAGACCCTCTTGTTGATGAAGTCCGCAGACAGCGGGCCGAAATTCTCAAGTCCTACGACTGGGACGTTGAGCGGATGTCCCGCGATGTCATGCAGCGGCAATGGCAAAGCGGCCAGCGGGTGGTATCCCGTGCCCAAGATGGCGAGTTTATGGAGCTTATGGATCAGTTAAGCCATGTAAGGGCGAGCGGGCCCTACAGTAGAGATGAGATGAATGAACGGTGAGCGTTTAATTTATCACTATTCTACAAAACTTGCTTAAAGTAGTTGAATGCATTCAGCAATAAAGTATACACAACTCCAGCCTCTTTTAGGTCAAACAGCAATCCTATGAACAAGCCAATAATGATGGTGCCGGTTAGCCACTTGCCAATATCGCTCAATAGCCCTCCTAACCAGATCGGCTTTCCTCCAAGCCAACAAGGGAAATCCCAGAACGCAGCACTCAGGTACGACTTTCCTGAAGATGCCCGCTTTGCTCTCTTCGTCACAAAACGCCTACGCTGACGCTCAAACTCCCCCTTTGCCCGCCGGGTGCTCTTCCCGGCCTGCCGTGCCTCCCAGAGCGACAAACCTGCCAACTGCAACAAATAGGGATGCCTGCCACCCCATTGCCGGGCCAACTGCCGCTCTTCCGCGTCCAAGGCTGGCTCACCGTCCACAGGCAGACACACTAACTCATCCGCCTCCTCCTCGCTGAACTCTCCCAACTCCACCACATGGCCCAGATTGAAAAAGGCCGAGGTCAGGTTCTGCTCCCCGGCATACACATCCAGGGGCCTGCGACTGGAGAGGATGAACATCAAATGACCCGCATTCATACAGCCGCGCAACTGATCAAAAAAGCAGTCCGTAAACTGCTCGCTGTTCTTGAGCAGCACCTCAAACTCATCCAGACAGAACACCGGCAGAAGGACATGATTCGTGCATTGCTCCAAAAGGTCGACAAAACCCTGAGAGGTCCGAGGGGGCGCAAGCAGGGTTCTCCGCAAAGGCTCGACCCGCTGTATTGTTTGCTGTCGTGCTAAGGCCCGGCCTAAAGCTTGAAAAAAGGCCGCCTCGCTTGACGGAGTTTTGGCCTGAAGATCCAGATAAACCACAACAAAGCGGTTCGGGCTACTCACCCGATGTTCCCAGGTCTGAAAAAAATGATAGAGCAGCGAGGACTTGCCCATGCGCCGTTCCCCGACCACATTCAGGCTGGTGGGCTGGGCACCGCTCATCCGCCCGGCAAGGATGCGCAGTTCGTTCTTACGCCCGACAAACAGATGCGGGTCTGTAATCATTGGCCCTGCAACAAAGGGGCAGGAATGGGTTAAAGATGTCTGCATAGCCTGTGAGGATAAAAAAAGAAAAGAAGAGACAAACCCACAGTTGCCCTGTAGTGAATATAAGGAGCAGTCCTGCCTGTCTGCCTAGCATAAAAGGGCAAACACAGAGGTTTGCCCCTACGGTTCCCGATATAATGGGATTTCTTGGATCCTTACCCCTGGTGACCAGACGTGCCTTGCTTTGACAAAGGCGGTGGCTCAGTACTGGAACTGCTGATCTGACGCTGCTTCTTGACCTCATAGACAGCAAGGATAAACAGACATGCATACGGATGAGTTACCAAGCCGCCAAAGACAATAGAGCTGCCAATGGAATCGAGAATAATGAGCACTGCCACCACAGCTATATGCTCAACAATGGGTTGTTCCATAGCCATACGACTGGATTCCTTAATAGCCTCAACCAGACCCAAGCGTTGATCTGTCATCAAGGGTAACATATAGATCAGGAAATAGGTTCCTGCCAGCAGGATGGCAATACCAGGCAGAATCAAAAAAACCAGGCCGATAAAGACAACAATGATAAACAGTGCCACAAAACCAAATAAAGGAAAAAACAGATCCATATGGGCAAAGAGATCCTTCACTTCCGGTGGCCTGTCCTCCCGCAAAGCCAGTAACAGGGACTGCATATAACCGGCAGAGACCACAGGTGCCAGAATGCCAAGACTGGCAATAGAGACCACAATCATCACCAGTGTGTTGACCAGTATCGGGGCAAAATGTCCTGTAAAAACCTGCCAGGCCTGTTCAAAATATTCCTTAAAATCCATACCTCCTCCTTCCGGCAGAACCGGGTTGATGTCCATGTGGTAACTCCAGAGAGTCACCAATACTTTCATATCAATACATACTATCAAAGGTAACAGCATGGAGAAGAGCTTGACAAGGAGTTAATTTCTTATTCTTAAAAATGGCTCCCAAAAATATTGCCAGGGCCTCTTGCGGCCCCAAGCGGGAAAACTTTCCAAAACCTCCTTGCATCTGCTCATCGGATAATGGTAAACAAAGCATGCATGACCCCCGTACTCTTATTTCAAAGAACATTCCTCCCTTCTTGGGAAGGACAACCTTCTATAAACAGGAGAAAAAGACCATGGCTGTTGTTGCCCCGTTTTGTGGCGTTCGTTATAACCCGAAAAAAATTGAACGACTGGAAGATGTCGTTACTCCACCTTATGACGTTATTTCCACAGACGACGAAAAAAGACTGCTGCAAAAAAATCCCTACTCCATGATTAATCTGGATCTGTGCAATATATCGCAGGGAACAACCAAGGATGACGGCCGCTATGAGCAGGCTCGGGAGCGATTTCAAAGCTGGCAGGAAGAAGGCGTGCTTGTCCAGGATGAGCAACCAGCTATCTATCTCTATTATATTGATTATAATCATCCCAGTGGCAAGCGCCTGACCCGCAAAGGCATTGTCAGCCTGGTTGGTTTGGCAGAATTTGCTGAAGGCATTGTCAAGCCCCATGAAAAGACCTTTTCCGGGGTGATCAGCGATCGTTTGCAACTCATGGAGACCTGCAAGGCCCAGTTCAGCCAGATCTTTTCTATCTATTCCGATAAGGAAGAAAAGGTCATCAGCAGGTTAGAAGAGGTCCGGGAAACAGCTCCCCTGATCCAGGTGAATGACCAGCATGGCAATACCCACACCCTCTGGCAGGTGACCGATGCAGCAGCCCTGGAATATGTTCATCGTTTCTTTGCTGATAAATCCGTGTACATTGCTGACGGACACCATCGCTACACCACAGCTCTGGATTGCCGGAAACGGGCCTTGGCCAATAACCCTGATCTGCCTGCGGATCATCCCTGCAATTATATTATGATGTACCTCTGTGCCTGCGAAGATCCAGGCCTCTCTGTCCTGCCTACCCATCGTCTGGTTCGTTGGCCAGGTGTTCTGGGAGCTGACCAGCTACGGGAACGGATGCAACAGGGGATGACAGTCACAGAAATTGACCAGGGAAGCCGGGAAACCCTGATTACAGAAGTACTGAACAGGATGAACGAGGCAGACAACAAGGGAGGCACCCCTGCCTTTGGTGTCTACCATCCTGGTGAAGACCGGGCCTTTCTCCTTTGCGTGCAAGAAGAAACCATTACCCGTTCCCCCTCACTTGCAGAAAAGCCCGAGGTCTTGCAGGGACTTGATGTGGTTATGCTTTCAGATCTGCTTATTCAGGATTACCTGGGCCTGGGGCATGAGCAATGCGTACGCGATGGCTTGGTCAGCTATATCAGTGACGCAGATGTAGCCCTGGATGAAGCTGTCAAAGAAAGCGTACTTCAGGACTCCAATACCCCTCTGCTCTTCCTTCTCAACCCCACCAAGGTGGAACAGGTGCTCAAGGTGGCTGACAGCGATAATATCATGCCCCATAAATCCACCTTTTTTTACCCTAAAATTATGACTGGCCTGCTCCTGAATAAGCTGGATGATAAAGAGCAGGTCAGGGTTCCGTAGGGGTACAACCTATGTGTTTACCCTCCATACTGCGGTCTGAAAATAACGGGCAGACACACAGGTCTACCCCTACCAATCCCGCTTATGTCCCTGACTGACGATACCCTTTTTGATGGCCGCCTGATTTGTCGTCAGCACCAAGACGGCTACCGTTTTTCCCTGGATGCAGTACTCCTGGCCCATTTTTGCCAGCCTGCATCCCGGTCCAAGGTGCTGGACCTGGGCACAGGTTGCGGGGTGATCAGCCTTATCCTCTGCTATCGTCATTCAGATATTCAGATTACTGGCCTGGAACTGCAACCTGCCCTGGCTGAACTTGCCCGGAATAATGCTCAAGCCAACAAGTTTGATAATCGTTTTACTGTGCAGCAGACCGACTTGCGCAGAATAAAGAAGGCCTTTCGAGCAGAATCCTATGATCTGGTGCTCAGTAATCCACCGTATTATAAAACAGGCAGCGGACGCAGGAACCAGGAAGATGAGCGGGCTCTTGCCCGCCATGAACTCACCGCAGATCCAGAGTCTGTCATTGCAGCAGCTGCCTTTGCTGTGAAAAATCGAGGCATAGTGGCCTGCATCTATCCGGCAGAACGTCTCGCCACTGTGCTTGCGGTTATGATGAAAAAACGCCTGGTTCCCAAACGGATTCAGCCGGTGTACAGTTACCCGGAAGATAAACAGGCACGATTAGTCATGATTGAGGCCATGAAAAACGGTGGTGAAGGGGTACGTTTGCTTCCGCCGCTCTATATCTATCAGCACTCTGATGGCACGTACTCTGCTGAGGTTGCGGCTATGTATTTGGAGTGAGAACCCTTCATTTGCCCTCCTTCCACACAGCTGATCCATCCGGGAAATGATCGACGAGGACAGACGATAATGGCTGATTTGGTTTTGGACAATTCGGTCGTGGAATCTCTGGAAAACGTTGAGGCGGAAAGATTCCTCGCCCTCGTTCTGCGCGAGCCAAGTGTTGAAGATCTTAGCAGGGTTGCTACGCGGAATTGTGAGGAGAACGCTGAAGGATGATTATTTATCGCTGTATGCCTCGACAAACTCCTCGACAGTAAGACCAGCCTGCCTGATTGCGCTTCGGAGGGTGCCGAGAGCGAGTTCCTTATGTTCCGGGATTACACAGCCTTTATTATCCCTTCGCATGACAACATGACTTCCTTTCTGCCGGGTAACATAAAAACCGAGCCGCATAAACACCTTGACAGCATCTTCCCCGGATATCCTCGGCAGCTTAGGCATGGGCAAGTACTTCAAACGTGGTCATGATCGGGCGAAATGAGGTCGCCTCAACAGGAAATTCTTCCAGGTACAGCTCTGTGGCTTCCTGAAGATTCTGTACAGCTTCCTCAATGGTTTCTCCTTGACTGGCTGTCCCTGTTTCCGGGCAGTGGGCCACATAAAATTTATCTTCTTTGTATATAACAGCAGCAAATGTATGCATCAAATCACCTCATAGAACAATTGTTCGGTCAAAAAAAATACAACTACTTCAGTATACAACACGACAAACAAAAAGGTAAGACAGAATGGCTTCCCTGAAAAAAATATCACTACCGGTTCTCTTTGTCAGACCACCATTAACCACCGAACGGGCCCGGCTCTTCTTCTGGTAACAACAAAGGTTTTCTTCCTGCAATCGTGATGTTATTGCTGTAGGTTTCATCAGAGGCTTCCCGGCATGCGCAATGGCTTGTAAAAAAACACTGTCCGGGTTATATATTCTTTAAGAGAGATAAGACCATCAGATGTCAAGCAGGCCCTATACTGTTGATGCTCTGATAATCAGGCGCAGAAGTAGAAAAGAGACGCAAAAACATGAGTGGCGAGCAGCAGACCCCAGAAGCCGAGTCCTCACCAGCATTTGGCGAAATTCTGATCAATCCGCAGGCCGGAACAGCCGGGAAAAAAGAAGAAGAGAAATCCGTCCCTCCTCCTAAACCCAAAAAACGGCGTGCCCAAGGTAACAAGCGTACCTCAAAAAGCAAAGAGCCGAAAAAAAAAGCCGGGTCAAAGAAAAAGCTCCTCATATGCAGCCTTGTGCTTATCGTGCTGCCAGTGCTCCTTTTTCTCGCCTATCTGGCTGCAGCGACCTATCTCCTGCCCTCCTATATCCAGAATCAGCTGGCAGCGCAGTATGGTCAGCAGCTGAACCGCCCTGTAACCATAGGCCAGGCCGAGTTCAACCCGTTCACCTTTGACCTCCATCTTGCTGATATTTATATCGGCCCGGAGCTTACCCCTCAGGGAAAAAATGAACCTGCTTTATGCCGCATTGCCACTTTTGATACCAGGATACGGCCTGATGCACTTTTGCAGGGAAAGATCCTGCTTGAAGAAAGCAACATCAATAAATTACAGGCAGAGGTAGTTCGTCGGGCTGATGGCAGTTTTACTGGCCCGGGCCTGGAAGGACAAAATGCCCCCCTGTTGCCCAGCTGGCTCAAGCTGGATGGGCTGGGGCTGGCAGAAAGTACGCTGATTCTTCGGGATGCCAGCACCGACCATGAATACCGTCTTGATGAGATAACCTTTTCCCTGCCTTCAGCAGCAACAGGAGCAACCAATAAACAGGATGCAGCAATACCCACACTTCATGCCATGGTCAATGGAAATCCGGTACAAATCCAGGGAGAACGCCTGATTGACCCGGATAAAGGACCGCTAACCCGGTTAACCCTTCAGCTGGATGACATTGATCCCCAGCAGATCCTGGCTTGGTTACCCAGCATGAATGATGCACTTCACATAACAAGCAAAAATACCACAGCACGCCTGGAACTCATCCTCACGGATAATCCGCAAGATGAAGAAGAGCTGGCCCTGTCCGGGACAATCTCCTTTACTGACCTGGACATGAAATCCTCTCCCCAACAAAGGAATGGACAAAAAGATGTCTTCCAATGTACATCTCCCAGCGCAAAACTCATTATCCAGGCAAATCCCTTTCGCAAGCAGTACAGAATTAACGAGCTGATCCTGAACGATCCCCAGCTCTCCCTTCCAGAGAGCAAGGGTTCGTTGGACGACCAGCCCTTATCAAACTGGCCTGGACAGATTTTCAAGCCTGCTTTGCTCCCTATAGATCTACAGATCAACCGTTTGTCCATTAACAACGGAACTGTCCATAGGGGCAAACAGAGGGGAACAACGCACTGGGATGCGCTACAATTGGAGCTGACAGGCTATCAAAATCGCGCCCGTGCGGAAAAGGCACAGGAAAACGAACCAGCTGTCCTGTCTTTTTCTGCACAGCAAGGAACAAGCACGGTCCGGTTTAAAGGAACAACCACCCCGGCCCTTGACCTGATAGGTGAGATATCCCTCCAAAATCTGGATGCAGGTCTGCTCCAGCCCTATCTGGGTAACGGTCAAACACAAAATAAAAATCAAGTATTACAACTCACAGCCGGTAAGGTTGATTTGATTATGCAGGCAAATCCTGTAGAGAAGCAATACATCGTCAGAGAGCTGACCCTGGAGCAACCGCAGTTGCTACTTGCACAAGCCGATCAAAATAAAACAGGTGCCTCGTCTTCTGATCAGCTCCCCTTGTCTCACCACTTGGGCCAGCTGTTTCAACCAAGTTTACTCCCCTTTGACCTGAGCGTTGAGCGTTTCATTATCAATAAAGGAAGTCTCAAAAAACAACAGGGACAAAGCTGGCAGGATCTGCACGTCAAGCTTGTTGATTACCATAATCGCACATCATCCTCTGCCCCGCTTTCCTTTACTGCCCGTCAGGGAAAAATGACAGTACGATTTCAGGGAAGCACAGCAGCGGATCTCAGCCTGAATGGCAAGATTTTTTTGGGCAACCTTTCTGTAAACCAGCTCCAAGCCTACTTGGGCAGTCAGCACGGACTCCGGCTTTCTGGCGGCAAGGCTGAAGTGAGTGGCCTTCTTCAAACAGAGCAGACTGGCAGGAAAAAGCACAGTATACTGATAAAAGAAGCAAGAGTTACTACGCAACATATCAATATACAACGGGAAAAACAGGAAAGCCCTCTGCTAACAGCAGGCTCAGCAGCAGCAGAGCAATGTACGCTCCATATAACGCAAAAGCGTCTCTCCTGCGCAGACCTTAGCCTGGAACAGGCTGATTTTTCTTCAGCAGCACCTGCTTTCTTTCTTAGCCCGGAAGAACCAGAATTATTCTCTGCATTATCTTTTAATACCATTACAATAAAAGACTCTAAGGCCCGTTTACCTATAGGGAGTTATCAAGAAAACCTGCCTAACAGCCTGATGCTTCCGCTGACCAGACTCAATATGGAGATCAAGGATCTCCAGGCAGCGTCGTCAGAACAGGCAAACCTGCGCCTTCTGGCCAACCTTGGTGCTAATGCTAATGCTAATACTCATGGTAAGGTTAAGGTAGAAGGCTTTTTTCACCAGGCAAAGGGGAAACTGGACCTGACTGTTGAAAATTTGAGTATAAAGGCATTGGAGCAGCCTTTTGCGGCTTTATTTCGGAAAAAATCTGCTCCTGGCCTGAAACAAGGAGATCTTTCTTTTCAAGGGCAGGTTCAACTCCCTGAGCTTAATTTTCAGGGCAATGTCCAGCTCAGCAATTTGGTTGCAGAAAATCGGCAAGGAGTTCATTTGCGCTGGAAAAACGCCAGAGGCAATGAGGTATTAGGGGGCATGCAGCCTTTTTACATGCATATCAAAGATCTTGTTGTTCAGGAGCCAGAATTGCAATTGGGTTCCTCAAAGGCGGAACTGCCTGGAGCCTTACTTTCCCTGTTCCGAAAAGAGGAAAATAAGCCGGTACTGCCGCCGTTTACCATTAAGCAATGTCGTATTCAGGGAGGCAGTCTGCTGCCCGATACCAGTACAGGCAAGAACTATACAGCAGTCCAGGGACAGCTTGCCCCTTTAGCCTCTGGGACCCCAGCCTCCTTTACCTTTTCCGGCAAGGTCAATACAAGGAAATTCACAGCTCAGGGGCAACTCCAACAGACTGGTGCAGAGGTTGACAGCTTCACGGTCGCAGAACTGTCTTTGGACAGCACTACCCAGCAATTTAAAGAGCTACTTTCTCTGGAGCAACCCGGCAAAATTCGCTGGATTCCCTCGGCTGAGCGCAACGACCAAGGCCAGGTTCATTTTAGCGATTTTCGCCCTCAGCAGGACTCAGAATATGCCCTGCTCCTGGGCCTGCTCACCAACAAAAATGATGCCTTCAGCATTCCTCTTGCTCTGCCTGCAACGGCTTCCCCGGCAGAAATCGGCAAAAAAACCAAAGCACGACTCCAACGCCTGCACCTCCAGACAGTTGTTTCTCCGCACACAGTGCTGGAAAAAGAGTTTCCTGACCTTACCTTACCCCAACGGATCAATTTTATCGTTGGTGATAGTCTCCCGGATTTTATGGATGATCTGGAAAATTTTGCTGCTCTGCTGGACCGCCGCCCCTATCTTCGCCTCCAGCTTCGTGGCTGCTACGATGATACGGCTGATCGTAAATACCTTCGTGGCCTGCTTCAGGAAGAGGAAGACTATCGGATTGATCTTGAAAATATCCGCAGACAGGAAGAAATGGCCCGCCTGCTTGCAGAAGAAGAGCTTCGGCAAGTGGAGCTGGTAAACACGGATTCGCCCATTGGCGAAAATCTGATCCCGGTGATTGAGGCACGGGAAGATCTGCAACCGCTCCCCCATCAGCCTATTGACCTTCCCCAGAAGATCCTGCCGGAACTGGCCCGGCAACGGGCTTTGGTTGTGCAGAAGTATCTCATGCATACCCTTGGGCTGCCCGCAGATAAAATCATCCTGGAAAAACCCTGTGCCGGTGGCCCTTGGGTTGACCTGCTTATTGGACCAGATTGGCAACAACCAGCTAAAACTACAGAAGTATCAGAACAGCAAAACAACCAATAAACATTACATTTTCGAGTTTTTTTTTTCGCAATACCATCATATTTGCTTGAAAAAAAAATTGTTATCTGTTTTGAAGAAGTGGCTTCCTTCATCGCTCCTGTTTCCTGACGGGATAGAGAACAGGATAATACATAACGAAACCTGAACCGGTTGCCTTAACAGGGATCTCCGGTATATTTAGTTCAACCTCATGTAGATATTTTCCAGGGCGCAGAGGAGATCTTCTTCTGTGCCCTGTTATTTTCAGGCCCTGGACAGCCTGACGGACATACAACAAGAGAGTCATTAATCTGTTATGGAACATGCACTTCCATCCCTTGAGCCACAATCACGACCAACCCATGAATGCGGTATCTGCGGAATATACGGTCATGAAGACGCCGCCAAACTCACCTATTTCGGCCTCTACGCCTTGCAACATCGGGGGCAGGAAAGCGCAGGTATTGTTTCTGGTGACGGCCAACAGATGCATCTGCATAAAGATATGGGTTTAGTCCCTGAAGTCTTTACAGAATCCAATCTGCAACGTCTGAACGGCCATCTTGCTATGGGCCATGTACGTTATTCCACCACTGGTGAATCCTCAATTATTAATACCCAACCCTTTATGGTTACCCACCAGGGAATCCCCATTGCAGTAGCCCATAATGGCAATCTGGTCAACTCTGTTGATCTACGCAATCATCTGGAACAAAAAGGCTCTATTTTTCAGACCACTATGGATAGCGAGATCGTTATCCAGCTCATGGCCCGGACCATGCATATGGGCTTAACCAAGGCAATCAAAGAGACCTTTGCCTGTATTCGTGGTGCCTATTCCCTACTCCTTATGACCCCGGAGACCATGATTGCTGTTCGTGATCCCAATGGTTTTCGTCCTCTTTGCCTGGGCCGTCTGGCTGGTGGGGCCTATGTGGTTGCTTCAGAAACCTGTGCCCTGGATCTGATCACAGCGGAATATGTACGCGACGTTGAACCGGGCGAAGTACTGATTATCAATAAAGACGGCCTGGAATCAATCTTCCCCTGGTCGCCCCGTCGTAAAAGCTATTGCATCTTTGAACAGGTCTATTTTGCCCGGCCTGATAGCGATATCTTTGGCACCAATGTCTATGCGGTACGTAAACGAATGGGCGAAATTCTGGCCCGTGAAGCCAGGATTGATGCTGATTTTGTCATGCCTTTTCCTGATTCAGGCAATTATGCAGCTATCGGCTATTCCCAGGCTTCAGGTATTCCTCTGGAAATGGGCATGATCCGTAACCATTATGTGGGACGAACCTTTATCCAGCCATCCCAGGCCATGCGTGATTTCTCTGTCCGGGTAAAACTTAACCCGGTTGGTGCCCTGCTCAAAGACAAACGGGTGATCATTGTTGAGGACTCCATTATTCGGGGGACAACTGGCAGAAGCCGAGTTAAGGCTCTACGGGATGTGGGGGCAAAAGAAATCCATATGCTGGTCTCCTGCCCACCAACCTGCCATGCCTGTTATTATGGTATTGATTTCCCCTCAGCAAGCCAATTGATTGCCTCAACCAAGACCCTGGAAGGTATTACAGAGTATTTGGGCCTGGATTCCCTGACCTACCTGAGCCTTGACGGACTGGTTGAATCCACAGGTTTACCCAGAGATCATTTCTGTCTGGCCTGTTTTAACGGCAACTACCCCGTTCCTCCAGATACAAGCTTTACCAAGGACGCTCTGAGTGGCTGCGGTTGTGGCTGATTTATACGCAGCAGGACATTTTTCTTCCTATCTGCGACTGCTTCGCCAAAACCCCAACTACCGCCGGTACTGGATTTCCAGCTGCATCAGCCAGATTGGGGATTGGTTTAACTATATTGCTATCTTTGTCCTGCTGAATCAGTTAACCGGGTCTGGTCAGGCAGTGAGCTGGTTTCTGATTGCCAAGCATTTACCCCCGGCAGTGCTTGGACCTGTGGCCGGGGTTATAGCTGATAAATTCAGTCGTAAAACAATCCTGGTTACGTGTGATCTTTTGCGGGCTGTCCTGGTGCTTTCCTATCTGCTGATTCAATCAACAGAATATGTCTGGATGGTCTATATATTAGCCCTTACTCAGGAATCTATCTGGACCTTTTATCATCCTGCCCGCCAGGCCACAGTTCCCAATCTCTGTACCCGTGAAGAATTGAGTATTGTCAACGGGCTTTCCGGGGCATCCTGGTCAATTATGCTGGCATTTGGCGCAGCTCTGGGCGGTTTTTTTACGGCTCAATTTGGCTGGCAGGCAGCAATTATTGCTGATTGTTGCAGCTTCCTTATTGCAGCCTCAGTCATGTTAACGGTGCTGATTCCCCAACAGGAAAACAAGTCTGCAACGGTTTTCTCCCTGGCCCGGATCACAGGCTTGCATGATCTTCAGGAAGGTTTTTCCTACATCAAAGCACGTCCCAAGGTCATGGCCCTGCTCACCGTGAAAAGCGGTTGGGCCCTTTCCGGTGGTATTCTGGTCATGCTGGCCGTGTTTGGAGAGCAGGTCTTTGCTCAGGAGAGTGGAGGAGGTCGCGGGGGACTGAGCGGAATTCTTTTTTCCATGCGTGGTCTTGGTGCTGCCCTTGGCCCAATTATTGTCTGGCGACTTTTTGGAGACGGGGTTCCAGCCATGCGTAAGGCCATTGGTGGGGCTTTTTTCCTTTCCTGCGCAGCCTACCTGCTCTTCAGCCAGGCCCCCAATATGTTCTTTGCTGCCTTTTGGGTCTTTTGTGGCCATTTTGGTGGTTCTGTCCAGTGGGTCTTCAGTACAACCCTGCTCCACCGCCAGGTTGAAGATCGTTTTCGCGGACGCCTCTTTTCCGCTGAAATGACCCTTATGACGCTGATACTCAGTTTTTCCATCTGGTGTACTGGAGCTGCTTTGGACATGGGATTTGGCCCACGGCCCATAGTCCTGGTTCTGGCCTTGCTCTTTCTTCTGCCTGGGACTGGCTGGTTACTCTATCTTCGTTTTCTTGCCAGAACAGGCGATTCTCTATCTTGAAATTTATTATAAAATTCCAACGTTCAGCTCCCGGCAAACCTGGTGAAGCACCTGTTCCTTTTTGAACGGCTCCCCACGAATCCCGCTCCCCCCACCTGTCCGCCTGAATAAAGAATCCACCCCCAGAGGGGGTGGTATTGGTTAAGCCCAGAGGGCATTTGTCTACTTGGCTCCCGTTTCCAAAACACCCTCGCTGATAAAATCAGCATCAGGAAACTTAACGATCTTCAACTG